>JABDKZ010000171.1 GCA_013001935.1 Maribacter sp. | reverse complement strand
GCAACCTTATCTTCAACTGTACTAGCCATGATACCCGTGGTACCTAATATGAGGGCTGTAAAAAGGAGTACTAAATTTCTCATGATATAAGGTTTTAAATTCCCGAATGCAATTATTCACATTCGATTAGTACATACCAAACAGCGTGCCAAAATTATTTTAATACATCTATATATCTAACAATCAGTAGCTTATAAATAAATAACAATCCTGGGATTCAATAATATTCTAGTTTAGAAGCGAGGATATGAAAAAGTCCCTATCGTTCAGCGAATTATTAACCGGAGAATTACTTGCACAGACCTAAAATAGCATTTGGACTATTTCTGAAATTGAAGTTTTTCCCTGAGGTAATTTGCGGTCAAGGAAGATTTGTTTTGAATAATTTGTTCAGGAGTGCCCTGTGCCAATACCTGCCCCCCATTTTCACCGCCCATTGGGCCAAGATCAATAATATGGTCGGCGCATTTAATAAGTTCAATATTATGTTCTATAACAATAACGGAATGTCCCCGGGCAATTAGTGCGTCAAAGGATTTCAATAATTTATTAATATCGTGAAAGTGTAATCCCGTAGTTGGTTCATCAAAAATAAACAAGGCTCTGTTTTTGGATGTCCCCTTTACTAAAAAGGAGGCCAATTTAATGCGCTGGGCCTCACCACCGGATAGGGTAGAGGATGACTGACCTAAAGTTACATAACCTAGACCAACCTCGCGTAAAGGATTTAATTTGCCCACAATTTTTGTTTGCCCATGTTTTTCAAAAAAATCAATGGCATTGTCAATAGTCATGTTCAGGATATCATCAATAGATGCATTTTCAAATTTAACTTCGAGCACTTCTTTTTTAAAACGCTTTCCATTGCAAGTGTCGCATTCAAGATGTACATCTGCCATGAATTGCATTTCTACGGTTATTTCACCTTCACCTTTACATTTTTCGCAGCGACCACTATCAACATTGAAAGAAAAGTGTTTCGCCTGGTAGGCTCTAATTTTACTTAATTTCTGAGCAGCGAATAAGGCTCTAATGTCGTCATAGGCCTTGATATAAGTGACCGGATTAGAACGTGATGATCTACCAATGGGATTCTGATCAACAAATTCTACCTGCTTAATAGCTTCATATTTGCCTTCAAAAGAGGTAAACTGACCCGCTTTTTCCCCATAGCCACCAATTTCTTTGAGAATCACAGGGTAAAGCAGCTTTTTAACCAAAGTGCTCTTGCCACTACCTGAGACTCCGGTAATTACCGTCAACATATTCAAGGGGAAAGAAACGTCTATGTTTTTTAGATTGTTTTCTCGAGCTCCTTTAATCTCAATATAGTTTTTTGATGTTCTTCTTTTTTCGGGAATCGCTATTTTTTTTGTCCCATTTAAATATCCTGCAGTTAAGGATGTAGATTTAAGAATTTCATCTAAAGTACCATGCGCCACGACTTCGCCACCATGTGTTCCAGCTTCCGGTCCTATATCAATAACCTCATCAGCAGCCATCATAATATCCTCATCGTGTTCTACGACGATTACGGTATTTCCTAAATCGCGCAACGACTTTAAAACATCAATGAGATTTTCTGTGTCCTTGGGGTGTAGGCCAATACTAGGTTCATCCAATATATACATAGAACCTACAAGACTACTACCTAATGATGTTGCCAAATTTATACGCTGACTTTCGCCTCCTGATAAGGTGTTCGATTTTCGGTTCAATGTAAGATAGTTAAGTCCTACTTTATCCAAAAAACTAAGTCTTGTATTAATTTCTTTCAATAATCGAGCTGCAATCTGCGCATCGTATGTATTTAATGAGAGCTCCTTAAAGAAGATAACCAACTTCTCGATGGATAATTCTACCAAATCTGTAATGGATTTGCCCCCTACCTTTACATAGTCGGTTTCTTTGCGCAATCGTTTGCCTTTACAAACATTGCATTTTGTTTTACCCCTATAGCGGGATAGCATTACCCTATTTTGTATTTTATAGCTTTTCTCTTCAAGCATTCCGAAAAACTTATGAAGGCCGGTAAAATGTGAATTGCCCTCCCATACCAATTGCTTTTGTTCTTCAGATAACTGAAACCAGGGTTTATGTATGGGAAAATTAAATTTATAGGCCGAGTTTACCAACTGATCACGATACCAGCCCATACTTTCGCCTCGCCAAGGAAAGACCGCATTTTCAAATACAGAAAGCGCTGTGTTGGGTACCACTAAGTATTCATCAATACCAATTACATCGCCATATCCTTCACATTTAGGACATGCACCGTAAGGATTGTTAAAACTGAACAAATGCACATTAGGTTCTAAAAATGACATTCCATCTTTTTCGAACCTATTATTGAATATGGCTTGCTTGGCAGTATCTAATTCTTCGATGATACATTCCCCTTTGCCTTCAAAAAAGGCCGAATCAATAGCATTGGCCAATCGATTATAAAAATCTTCGTCCGCTTTGGTTATGATCCGGTCAATGACCAGGTTAAAACTGTGACCAATATCCTTTGGCGCAGAATCAATCCTAATAACCTTACCCTTATGCTTGATTCTGGCATAGCCTTGTTTGGAAAATAGTTGAAGTGATTTGATAGGATCTTTATCTTCTTTTATTTGAATTGGTGCCAGCAATAACAATTTTTCTCCTTCTTCATAACCCTGAACATGTTTTATGACGTCGGTGACCGTATGTTTTTTGACCTCCTCTCCTGATTTGGGGGAAATGGTTTTACCGATGCGCGCATAAAGTAACTTTAGATAATCGTATATCTCAGTGGTGGTACCCACAGTGGACCGAGGATTTGTAGAATTAACCTTTTGCTCAATGGCTATAGCTGGGGAAATACCTTTTATGAAATCTACTTTGGGTTTGTTTAGTTTCCCTAAAAACTGTCGCGCGTAGGACGATAGACTTTCAACATATCGGCGTTGGCCTTCTGCATATAGGGTATCGAATGCCAGACTAGATTTGCCTGAACCGGAAAGTCCTGTGATTACTACAAGTTTATTTCTTGGAATAACCACATCAATATTTTTCAAATTGTGCAGTTTTGCACCTTTGATGATTATATTTTCCTTAGGATTTACGTCTAATATTGAGGGCATATTCTTAGTTAGGTTTGCAAAGATACGATATGTGAAATGCAATCGCCAACAAAGTGATCTTATACTCCAAAATCATGATAATCACCATACTATTTGTTTATAACCTTAATTTTTTTCTATATTTGAACTTAATTAAATGTTAACTCGCCTATAGCTCGACAATTACTTTTTTAAAATTAGCGAATACCCCAAAAGGCCTTTTCTGAAGAATTGGCCCCTAGTTTTAACCACAAAAGTAATTGACATGGAGATTCAAATTGCAGATTCTATACTTATTCAGGACTATATCAATGGCGACGAGCGGGCACTTGAAACATTGATCAATAGGCATAACCAACGACTTAGCAGTTTCATATATTCCAAGGTAAGCGACCGTGAAATAACCGAAGATATTTTTCAAGACACTTTTATCAAGGTAATCAGAACCTTAAAAAGGGGTAGATATAATGAAGAAGGAAAGTTTTTGCCTTGGGTGATGCGCATTGCCCATAATTTGATTATAGATCATTTTAGAAAGAGTAGCCGAATGCCCATGTTCGAGGGGAGCAGTTCATTTAATATTTTCTCGGTGATAAGCGATGAAAAGTTGAATATAGAAAAGCAACTTATAAAAACTCAGATCGATGAAGAATTGATTTTACTTATAGATGAATTACCTGTAGACCAAAAAGATGTTTTGGTAATGCGTATATATAAGGATATGAGTTTCAAGGAAATTTCCGAGAATACCGGCGTTAGTATTAACACAGCATTGGGAAGGATGCGCTATGCCTTAATAAACCTTAGAAAGATTATTGAGGAAAATAATATTGTTTTAACCAATTAATAAGACCGTAGGTCGAGCATTGCCTAATTTTGACGAATTAAAAGGCCTTAGGTCGAACGTATTTACTATATTTATCCATGTGGCGTTTTCTTTATGAAACAATACTTGAAAAAGCATGGAAAAAATTTACGATAAGAATCAAACCAAGTGTAAAATTGTAAAGGCAAAACCTGAGACCATTCAGTTTTTGTTGAACTACTCCAAATCATTAAAGATAACTGAGGCTAGTGGTATAAAGTTCGAAAGCAATATGAACTAATAAAGCCTTTAGAAGATAATTTGACCCTTATTACATATGTAGTAAGGGTTTTTTTATGCGTTAAACTGAATGAGAATTCACGATTACAGTTCCATATCATGGAAGATCGGTTCATTTTATCATAAATATACCCGAGAAGGATGCAACTACAATAATCCTAAAATATTGTGATAAAAATCAAAAATGATTGTTTCACATCAAAATCCGAGGGTTTGACAACATAGTTTTTTCCACACACCCTGTTTTATCTAGTTTTAGGTCATAATTAAAGAATAGCACAATTTATAAGTGACAGTTCTTGAACTCAAAGTAATACTAACAAATAAAAAGCTTTAACCAAACAAAGCCCTAAACTAAAAGTAATTTGTATGGAACTACAAATCGAAGATTCAATACTAGTAAGAGATTATATCAGCGGAGAAGAAAAAGCCCTTGAAATCTTAATCAACAGACATAACCAGCGTATTTCAAGCTTTATTTATTCTAAAGTTTTAGATAGGGATATTACTGAGGATATTTTTCAGGATACTTTTATCAAAGTGATAAAAACCTTGAAGAAAGGCACTTATAGTGAAGAAGGTAAGTTTTTACCATGGGTTATGCGAATTGCCCACAACCTTATCATTGACCACTTTAGAAAGAATAAGAGAATGCCGATGTTCGAAGGTAATGATGACTTCAATATCTTTTCTGTAATAGGGGATGATAAGTTAAATGCGGAAAAACAACTTATAAAAGACCAGATTAATTCAGACTTAAGATATCTTATAGATGAATTGCCAGATGATCAGCGTGAAGTACTTTTAATGCGCATCTATAAGGACATGAGTTTCAAGGAAATTTCAGAAAATACCGGAGTTAGCATAAATACGGCATTAGGTAGAATGAGATATGCCCTGATCAATCTTAGAAAGATCATTGAGAAAAACAATATAGTTCTTACAAATTCATAGTACTTTTCTAGTTAAAACAATATTTTGATTTTAGTTGCGTTATTCTAGCATAACAATACTATTATCAATATGGAAAAAATTTACTTTGAGAATCAAAAGAAAAGCAGTCCAGTCATGGCCTGCAGGGAAACAATCCAGTTTTTGACTA
>JABDKZ010000163.1 GCA_013001935.1 Maribacter sp. | reverse complement strand
TCTATGCGCTTCTTGTCAAAATCAGGCAATTCATTCATCATATATTCAATGGTTTCCGCAGCTAACTCATCGGTCCTCTTGAAACGGAACACTCCTTTTGGTGCTTTACCTACTGCGGTTCTATATGCTTTTACTATATATGCTGTTTTCATTATTTATGCATTTGGCTATTAGCACTTGGCTCTTAGCATTTGTGATTTATGCTAAAGGTGCCCATAGCCAATCGCTAAAGGCTAAAAGCTGCGCAATTAATTACGCAATGGTTTCCCTGTTTTAAGCATATGCTGAATTCGTTCTAAGGTCTTACGCTCAGTGCACAAACTTAGAAATGCTTCTCGTTCGATATCCAGTAAATATTGCTCAGTGACCATCGTAGGTTCTGACAAATCCCCTCCTGCCATTACATAGGCCAATTTGTTGGCGATTTTATGATCGTGTTCACTTATATAATGACTGGCCTCCATTGCATCGGTCCCTACCAAGAACATACCCAGGGCTTGTTTACCAAGTACTTTTACATCTTTTCTTCGAATAGGTTGGGTATAACCAGCCTCTGCCATTAATTTGGCATGTGCTTTTGCTGTGGCAATCTGGCGATCCTTGTTCACAACAACGATATCCTTCCCTTTTTGGAGTATTCCTAAATCATAGGCCTCATAAGCAGAAGTAGATACTTTGGCCATTCCTATTGTCAAGAAATATTCTTGGAGAATGTTCAGTTCAACATCATTCTTCTTGAAAGTGTCTGCTGCACGCAGGGCAAATTCTTTAGAGCCACCTCCTCCGGGGATAACGCCAACACCAAATTCAACCAAACCAATATAAGTCTCAGCAGCAGCGATTACCTTATCAGCATGTAGCGATAATTCACAACCTCCGCCTAATGTCATACCATGTGGTGCTGAAACGGTAGGAATTGCTGAATATCGCATGCGCATCATCGTATCCTGAAACATCTTGATAGCCATATTAAGCTCATCGTATTCTTGCTCTACGGCCATCATGAATATCATTCCAATATTGGCACCTACCGAGAAGTTGGGGGCCTGGTTGCCTACCACCAATCCTTGAAAATCTTTTTCGGCCAGGTCTATCGCCTTATTCAATCCGGCTAAAACATCCCCACCAATGGTATTCATCTTGGATTGGAATTCCACGTTCAAAATTCCATCTCCGAGGTCTTCTACAACAACCCCGCTATTTTTGAATACTTCATTTGACTTTCTAATGTTATCCAAAATGATAAAGGAATCTTGGCCAGGCACTTTTTCCACTGATTTTTTTGGAATATCATAACAATATGTGGAACCCTCTTTTACCGAATAGAACGAAGTGTTACCTGCTTCTGCCATTTCCAAAACCCAGCTTGCAGGTTCCTGACCTTCGGCCTTCATGATCGCCAGTCCTTCTTTAAGACCAATGGCATCCCAAATCTGGAACGGACCATGCTCCCATCCAAAACCGGCTTTCATGGCGTCATCGATTTTGTATAGATCATCGGTAATCTCCGGGATTCTATGTGAAACGTAAGCAAAAAGGGCTGCAAAGCTTTTTCTATAGAATTCTCCCGCTTTATCTTTTCCTGAAACCAGGACCTTGAACCGATCTACAACCTTGTCTATGGTTTTTGTTAATTCCAGGGTAGCGAATTTTGCACTCTTTTTGGAACGATAATCCATGGTATCCAAATCCAATGTCAAAATCTCACTTTTTCCACCATCACCTTTTACCTTTTTATAGAATCCTTGGCCGGTTTTACTTCCCAACCATTTATTCTCCATCATGGTATTTATGAAATCTGGCAATTTAAAAAGTTCATGCTTTTCGTCATTGGTACAGTTTTCATAAATTCCGTTGGCCACATGAACCAAAGTATCAAGGCCAACAACATCAACTGTGCGGAATGTTGCTGATTTTGGTCTTCCGATTACCGGTCCGCTTAGTTTGTCTACTTCTTCAACGGTCATTCCCAACTTTTTCACCATGTGAAAAAGACTTTGAATACTGAAAATACCAATACGGTTTCCAATAAATGCTGGTGTGTCTTTAGCAACTACTGAGGTTTTTCCTAGGAATTGCTCCCCATATCCGTTCAGGAAATCCAATACCTCCGGGGAAGTTTTTGGACCTGGTATGATCTCGAATAATTTTAAATAACGGGCAGGATTAAAGAAATGGGTACCGCAGAAATGTTTTTGGAAATCGTCACTACGACCTTCCGACATAAATTTAATAGGAATACCTGAAGTATTCGAAGTAATCAATGTACCAGGTGTTCTATGTTTCTCCAGATTTTCAAATACGATTTTTTTAATATCCAAGCGCTCGACCACGACTTCGATTATCCAATCAACTTCCGAGACTCTCGCAATGTCATCCTCTAGATTCCCTGTTGTTATACGATGGGCAAATTTCTGATGGTAAATAGGGGAGGGTTTCGACTTTAAAGCGGTCGCCAGGGAATTATTGACCAACCTGTTGCGTACTACTTTGTCATTCAATGAAAGCCCTTTGGCCTTTTCTTTCCCATCAAGTTCCCTTGGAACAATATCAAGCAATAAAACCTCAACTCCTATATTAGCAAAATGGCATGCTATACCGCTTCCCATTATACCCGAGCCAATCACTGCTACTTTTTTAATATGCTT
>JABDKZ010000099.1 GCA_013001935.1 Maribacter sp. | reverse complement strand
TTTTAAAAGAGTGCAGTTGGATTATCAAAAGAGTATTCAACGAAGGTCAGGAAATCAAGCGCTTGTTAGGTTTTGAATTCAATTTTGAGGCCGAAGGTGTTGTAACTCTAAGTAATGGGGATATCGTATCTCAAGGCAGTTGGGAAATTGGTACTAACGAACAAGGAAGATTAGTTATGGCCATAACAATGGGTGATGAACCTGGAGTAAGTTTCTCATGGCCGTTGAGCGAACTTAGACAAGATCGTTTAAAGTTTGAAATCCCTGGTACGGACTACGAATTGGTCCTTGAAAGAAACTGCGATAACGATAATACCGATGAAGACGTAACTTGGATCAGAGGATTGTTCAATGATACACAATGGGAACTCGCGTTATTCTCGCAAAATGAGGACCCACTTACCGAGGCTTACGGCGCTTATACATATCAATTTGGTATGGATGGTACCCTAACTGTTCTTGAAATGAATGCGAATATGGAGATGCAGGAAATTAGTGCAGGCATGTGGTACGTATATCGCAACAGTGATGGTAAATTGGAAATGATCATTCGTTTTGGATCAGAAAGCAATTTCTACCCACTTGGCAATGATTACTTGATCCTTGAGGTTGATGAAAGCCGATTGGAATTAAAACATGAAAATGAGTATGGTGGATATGACCATCTTGTTTTTGAGAAGAAATAAATAATTGAGAACCCCGATGCCTTTGTGTATTGGGGTTTCCTTTTTTTGTATAACCCAAAATACTACCTATGAAACGATTAATAATACCTATGGCAATTGTCTTACTAACTCTGGGATTTAATCAATCCTGTAGTAAGGATGAAACGGATGTTGATGAAAATATAACAGAAGCCGATATGCCCCAAATAAAGGCTGCTGTAGAATCTGGTGATTGGAGAATAACCAATTATTCAGACGATGATATGGATGAAACCACGAATTATATGGGTTACAGTTTTACATTCAATTCCGATGGCATATTGGGAGCTACAAACGGAAACATCTCCGTGTCAGGAGCCTGGTCAATAACCATTTCTGATAATAGTACTGACGATAGTAGCGATGATGACATCGATTTCAATATCTTCTTTACATCACCCGATATTTTTGAGGAACTGACAGATGATTGGGAAATTGTGAATTATTCGACCACAAAAATAGAATTAATAGATATTAGCGGAGGTGACGGAAATACCGATTATTTAACCTTCGAGAAAAATTAGCCCTTTTTTGCCCCACAATCATAAGCAAAGCACCCTTTTTTTTGGGTGCTTTGCTTCTTTTTAACTACTATGCCCCCAATAATTTCCGTCCCTTTCCATAAGGCAAAAGTAGACTGCTTCCCAAGTTAATATAATAAGGAATAAACTTCGATTCTTATTAACACTCGCTTGTCAATGGACACTATATTTCTTTACTTTGCAGACCTCCGCTAATACTGAAAGAAAATGTTTGATAATTTAAGCGAAAAGCTAGATAAAGCACTCCACGTCCTTAAAGGTCATGGGCAGATTACCGAAATAAATGTTGCAGAGACCACCAAGGAAGTTCGCAGGGCTTTATTGGATGCCGATGTCAACTTTAAGATAGCCAAAGAGTTTACCAACAAGGTAAAAGAAAAGGCCTTGGGTCAGAATGTATTGACCTCTTTACAGCCAGGGCAATTGATGGTTAAAATCGTAAAGGATGAACTAACGCAATTAATGGGTGGTGAAACCGAGGGTATTGACCTTTCAGGTTCACCTTCTATCATTTTAATGTCGGGTCTTCAGGGTTCTGGTAAAACCACGTTTTCAGGTAAACTGGCGAACTTTTTAAAAACCAAAAAATCTAAAAAACCCTTATTGGTAGCCTGTGATGTTTATCGACCTGCGGCAATAGATCAATTACATGTAGTTGGCGATCAAATTGGGATTGAGGTTTATTCGGATAGGGAAAATAATGATCCCGTATCCATTGCCCAAGCTGGTATAGCCCATGCGAAGGCAAATGGCCATAATGTAATCATCATAGATACGGCGGGTCGATTGGCCGTAGATGAGAAAATGATGGCCGAAATTTCTAATATTCATGCCGCTATAAATCCTCAGGAAACACTCTTCGTGGTAGATTCCATGACAGGTCAGGATGCTGTGAATACTGCTAAAGCATTTAATGATGTCCTAAATTTTGATGGGGTTATCCTAACGAAGTTAGATGGTGACACCAGGGGTGGTGCTGCCATATCGATTAAATCGGTTGTAGACAAACCCATAAAGTTTATAGGGACAGGCGAAAAAATGGAGGCTATCGATGTTTTCCATCCATCAAGAATGGCCGAACGAATTTTGGGGATGGGAGATGTTATCTCTTTGGTTGAAAGGGCCCAAGAACAATTCGATGAAGAGGAGGCAAGAAAAATCCAGAAAAAAATAGCTAAGAACAAGTTTGGGTTTGATGATTTTTTGAATCAGATCCAACAGATTAAGAAAATGGGTAATATTAAGGATCTTATGGGCATGATTCCTGGCGCCGGTAAAGCTTTAAAAGGTCTTGATGTTGATGATGATGCGTTCAAACATATCGAAGCGATCATCCATTCCATGACCCCCGATGAACGATCAAATCCAGCCAAATTAAATGCGAGCCGTAAAAAACGAATTGCAAAAGGTAGTGGTCGCGATGTTCAAGAAGTGAATCAACTTTTGAAGCAATTTGACCAAATGGGTAAAATGATGAAAATGATGCAAGGTGGTGGCGGTAAAAAAATGATGCAAATGATGGGCGGTATGAAAGGTATGCGACCTTAATTTTTATAATAACTAATACGAACCTATGGAAATACTTGACGGAAAGAAAATTTCAAATCAGATCAAAGAAGAGATTGCCGCTGAGGTAGCAAAAATGAAGGCGAACGGTGAGAAGGTTCCTCATTTGGCAGCGATAATCGTGGGCACTGACGGTGCAAGTCTTACCTATGTTGGTAGCAAGGTCCGTTCTTGTGAGCGTGTTGGTTTTGAATCTACTTTGGTGCAAATGCCCAATACAACGTCTGAGGTTGAGTTATTGAAAAAGATTGATGAGCTAAATCAAAATGAAGATATAGACGGCTTTATCGTACAGCTGCCTCTGCCCGATCAGATCGATACACAGAAAGTGATTATGGCAGTTGATCCTGACAAGGATGTTGATGGTTTCCACCCCACCAACTTTGGTAAAATGGCCTTGGATATGAGCACCTTTATACCAGCTACCCCTTTTGGAATTCTAGAGTTGATAGAGCGATATGGTGTTGAGACGCAAGGAAAGCATACAGTCGTCATCGGGAGAAGTCATATTGTTGGTCGTCCCATGAGCATTTTAATGGGACGCAAGGGATTTCCAGGAAATTCTACCGTGACCTTGACCCATAGTCGTACAAAGAACATAACACAGATTACATCGCAGGCAGATATTATTATTTCCGCTTTGGGCGTTCCCAAATTCTTAAAAGCGGAAATGGTAAAGGACGACGCGGTTATTATCGATGTAGGTATAACACGAGTGCCCGATGAAACAAGGCCTAAAGGGTATTACATTACGGGTGACGTTGACTTTGAGAACGTAAGCAAGAAGGCCTCGTTTATTACACCGGTCCCTGGTGGTGTTGGACCTATGACCATAGCCATGCTGCTAAAGAATACATTGCTGGCTAGGGAAAGGCATAGAAGTAATGATTAAAACAAGCCTCACTTAGATAGGTTGTTTTATTCGTATTTTAATCGTTAGATCTGTAACATTTATAACATTTCTTCGTCAATTCATTGAATTAATTTAAGCTAAGTCCATATGAAAAAAGTATCATTATTTAAATCTGTTGCATTTATTGCCCTTTTGTTAATAATAGGCTGTAAAAGTGACCCAAAGTCAAATGTCGAAAAAAAGGAATTAACCTCAGGTATACTTAAACAGCACATGGATACCTTGGTGAACCCTGGTGATAACTTTACATCCTATGTAAACGGTACTTGGGTAAAAAATACTGAAATTCCTGCCGATAAAGCCACTTACGGCGTTGGGTATATTGTTCATGAGGAGTCTGAGGAAAATGTGAAGAAAATAATAGAAGAATCTGCCTCTGGGGAATTCGCTAACGGTTCTGATGAGCAAAAAGTGGGTGATCTATACCAGTCTTATATGGATATGGATAAGAGAAATGAATTGGGAATAACCCCACTTCAAGCAGAGTTCGCTAAAATCGATGCCCTTGAAAATTATGATGATTTGGCCACTTATTTTGCTTATGCCAATAAGTATGGTTATAATGCTCCCTTAGGGCTTTTTATTTATCAGGATCTTAAAGATCCCACTATTTATACTGTATATACTTGGCAAGCTGGTCTAGGCCTTCCTGATCGTGAATATTATCTAAAAGATGATGAGAGGTCTGTAGAAATTCGTGCAAAATATATTGAACATATTGAAACCATGTTTGGATTAGCTAATTTACCAGATGGGGCAGAAGCTGCGAAATCAGTTATGTACTTGGAAGCTAAAATTGCAACCAAGCATATGGAAAAGGAAAAAACCAGGGATTTAGTGGGTTTGTATAACATGTTCCCTGTGGATACGCTTTCTAATATCATGCCTAATTTCAATTGGACCAACTATTTAAAGGAAGCAGGTTTGGATACCCAGGATAAATTAGGGGTCCTAATGCTGGACTATACCAAAGCTCTTGATGGAATTATCAAAACCACAGCTATTGATACTTGGAAAACGTATTTAAAATGGAGCGTCTTGGATGCTAATGCATCAAGGTTAAGTGAAGTCCTTGAT
>JABDKZ010000087.1 GCA_013001935.1 Maribacter sp. | reverse complement strand
CTTTTTTATTGTAATTGGTGTACTCGAATGTGGCTCCCTCTACCATAGGGTAATAGCTACCACAATTTTGTGCTGGTAGGGTATAAGACAAACCAAATGCTAGGCAAAATATTAGTAAACTTCTTTTCATAATAATGTAATTTGTGAGATAACTGATTTCTATTATAATTTAATAAATTCAACTCTTCTATTTTGGGCCTTGCCCTCGGTGGTTGCATTATCACCCACAGGCTCTGCTTCCCCTTTCCCATCAGTCTGTAATCGATCGCCATTAACTCCAAATTCATCTGATAAAGTACTCATGACCGATATGGCCCTTCTTTTAGAAAGTTCTAGGTTACCGTCATCACTGCCATCGGCATCCGTATGTCCAATAATATTGATTTTCATACCAGATTCCGCATTCAATGCCTCCGCTATCTTTTTTAAAGTTCCGTATGATTCTGGTTTGATTTTATCAGAACCCGAATCAAATAAAATACCAGTGGTGGAGAACTTTCCATCTTTCAATAATTTACTTCTTAGATCTTCACCTCCTTCGGCCAATTTTACATTGGTGATGAAAACAAATTGCTCGGTTTTTTCACTTGACATACTCTGTAAGTCAAACTTAATGTAGTTTACCACTCCAGGTTCAATAAATCGTGGTAGATCTATCAACTTTCGTTCGTTCATCCACATTCTAAATCGTTTCCCGTTGACCGCGACAGCTACATGAGCCAAGTCTAAAACTTCATTCCTAATATCCTTTTTAACTTGATTACTTACTGTATTTTGCCCATTAAATCGGTTATATACATAGATGCCCGCATCAATATATTGTGCCAATGGGATGCCCATTTGCGCATAGGAACTTCCTTTTCTCAAAGAGTTGTTTTCATCCAATAGTAAATATAAGCGTGCTGTGGAACTTGTATTTTTATTCAATCCTGTGGTAATCATATCAAATTCAAAGGTATAATCATTGGGCAAGGTTTCCGGAAGATCAGGCACATAAAAGGTCCTATTGGATAGCTTTAACCATTTAACTGGACTATCATCCAAAGTAACTATTTCACCGGAACCATTGGAATTCCATTTGGCGGGAAAATCCCCAATGTTATCCACAGAGAAATCGTCATATAATATTAATCGATTGCCCGGCACAAAATCGTAGTTTGTATAGACCTTTAAGGTTTTAGGGCCAGCTTTACCTGTAGGAGTATTGTTTGAGTCAGTACCACTACCATCGCCAGTATTGGTGTTGGTGCCTCCACCAGGAACTTGGTTTGGGGCTGGCGATGTGGACGGACCTTTACTGCCAGGCTCCAGAATACTGTCCAAAGCTGCATCGGTTTTTTTTGAGGTTTCGGATTCCACACGACGTTCTACTGTCTTTTCTGCAGCCCTTTCGGCGGCCTTGCCTAACTTTTTAAAGAACTGGCCGTTTACATTAGTTGCAAAACCAACTATTAAAAAACAAGTTCCCAAATAACGTAATAATCTAATAGGAGTTTTCATGGTCATACAATTTTTAGTGTTCTTTAAAGATAAGAAATAGTACTAGTTAGTTTAGCTTCAACTAGTTGCAATTTAATATGGCTTAATGTAAGCTAGCTTTTACAAGATAATAAGGATTACTTGAAAATAGATTCAGAATAATATAGCTGGAAGAGAGAAATGTATAATTAGTTAATAATCAAGTACAAACGGTAAATGATGACTAATTCATTTGGTATACAATGATGGAATTCTTTTGGTCCTGAGTCACAATCTCTAGTTTACGATCACCCTCCATATCTGCCATATCTATGAGCGACGATCCAAATAACGGGAAGTTTTTAATGGGGACAGCCTGACTATCGTACAAGTACACCTTTTGGTTTTGAATATCGCTTACACCAACATAGATTTTATCATAGATATAAAATATTTTGGGTTGCGAATAAACCCCAAAATCCAGTTCTACCTTTTTGCCTTTAATACTTAAAACATTGTCGTTCATATATACAAAGGTCTTGCTCGTTGCATCAATACCATGGTCCTCATTCAACCTTAGATTGGTTGTGCTCATTTTACCGTTGGCAGCAATTTGATGAAGTACGCCTTTCTTGTCAGTCACCACAAACTTGTTTTTGTATAGATATACCTCGTTTTGTGAGAAATCAATTTTAGTATTCACTTTAGTTCGCACATTACCAACGCGGTTAAGAATTTTCAGATCCTTATTCTCAAGGGTAAATACAAGGTAGTCCTTATTGCCTATTACTAAATGTTTTGGGGCTTGCCTAATCGCGCTTTCGGCCCGGGTGTATTTAAACCCGCGAACTATAGCACCTTTATTATTGTACATGAAAACCTTATCTCCTTGTGTTACCACAAAACGATAATCTTTTTTGTTTTCATAATCAAAGACGGCCAATGGATTCAAATTACCCCCTTCAAATTTTTTGGTAAATGGTTGTACCTCTTTGCCATTGCGGTCTAGAATCAGGAACTCATTGTTGGTTGTGAAAGCGAGTTGCAAACGGCGATTTTTATATATATCCACCTGATGGATTTTACCTTGGATCTGACCCTCCAATTGTTTTTTCCAAAGCACTTTGCCCTTCGTTGAGATGAGGTATAGATTGTTTTCCTGGTCTTGTAC
>JABDKZ010000057.1 GCA_013001935.1 Maribacter sp. | reverse complement strand
TCCACATCGCGGGGTAGAGCAGTAGGTAGCTCGTCGGGCTCATAACCCGAAGGTCGCTGGTTCGAGTCCAGTCCCCGCTACAAAGAAGCTCCTTGAAATTTCAAGGAGCTTTTCTTTTGGGAGCAATTGAAGTTTACTTCAGGATTGCGAACAAAAGGAAAGATCAGATTGCGGAGCAATCAGGAGCTTAATTGTATAGCCACTCCCAAGGCCGCTTCCGAGTGAAAGGAGGAAGCAATCCAGTCCCCGCTACTAGCATAGCCGTTAACTTACGTTAGCGGCTTTTTTATTGAGCGATTCCGAACTTGTTCGAGAATTGTGCGATAAAAAGCCGTTAGCTGACTCCGTCAGGGCGGCTTTGCTAGTGAGCTCACTCCCCGGCCGATTTACCCGCATTGCGGGTAAATCAATCCAGTCCTTTTCTAAAAACAAATTCAGCAATTAGGAGCTTCTTTGGGCTGCTATCCTACGGCCCTTTCCGACGCTCCAAAGTATTAACGCAGGAGGGGAGGAAGCAATCCAGATCTAAACGTAAGAATCAAGAATCAGAAGTATCTTAGTGAAGCTACCCCCAAGGCCCATTTCATGCGCAGGCATGAAATGAATCCAGTCTGTTTATCTATGAACAAAAGGCTCGGATTTCTTTATTAAATCACCCTCCCAAAACCATGACCCCGGTCATTAATAAACACCCCTTTTTGCCTAAATGTTAGATGATTTCAGGATGTTTGATTATCTTTTAGAAGGGGCATTTGGGGCATACCCCCCTAGGTCTTTTCCCTGAATTATCCGAGCAGCTGACGAAGAAGCCCAGTAGCGGTATAAATCACTTTCCTTAAACTATAGTGCTAATTATTTGAACTAAAGTTCAAATGAAAATGGTTTGGTTTACGTATGTAAAATCAATTTCCTGAAACTATAGTACTAATTATTTGAACTATAATTCAAATGGTAATGCTTTGGTAAAAATAACTTTAGTGGTATTAACCAAAATGGGAATATCATGAAAACTTCAGTGATTTTAATTTGTATGCTTTTTTTCAACTCTGCTATCTTATTGGGTGAACCATTGTCGGCAATCGCAGATTCGATCAACACCTGGTTATTGATTATGGTGGAAGTAATGTTATTGATTGTCCTGTATATTAATAATGTATTAAAAGGATTGAAAAAGGAATTAGAATTTGATTTGAACAATCTTAACGCATTCAACTTCCAAAACTCCTTAAAGAATGAAAAATCCAAATCAGGAAGCTCAAGACTTTTTCAAGACGATTTAGATTAGCTGAAAGATTACCCCCTCTAATGTCGCCCTCAAATTCAATACTTTAGGGTAGGACGATTTTTTGTATCTTAAACCCATATAATCAACTAATTAGGTGTCGTTTAGAAGCTTACTTATTTGCTTTTTGATTGGACATTGTGCCTTGATTGCACAAAAAAATCCATCTCTTTCTGATTCAAGAAAAGACTTAGAGGAAGGGAACCCCTTTATTAGAAATTATACTCCTAAAGAATATGGTGCCTTTGACCAAAATAAAGGCGCAGTAGCTGATAGTTTGGGGGTGCTCTATTTTGCCAATGGCGATGGGGTGCTCACTTATGATGGTGTTGAATGGAAGGTTTTAGCCCTGCCCAACAATGGGAATGTTTTTACGGTGGATAAAGACAGTAAGGGGAGGATCTATGTTGGAGGAATTGGCGAATTTGGATATTTGCAACCTGACTCCTTAGGTAGGTTGGAGTATAAATCTTTTTTACCCTACCTGAGTGAAAATCAGAGGAATTTCAATTCTATAAGAAAAATATGTCCTGTTGGAGATACAGTTTATTTTAGTTCATGGAACAATATTTTATACCAGTGGGACGGGACTAAAATAAGCATCAGGGAATTTTCAACTGACTCCCAACTTTTGCCCTATGCCATTGGTAATGAACTCTACGTACATGAACTTGGATCTGGATTAAAGAAACTTAAATCTGAAAGATTAGAGTTAATTCCCAATGGGGATTTTTTCAAAAAAAATGCCATTTATACCATTGTTTCTTTTGATAAAGACCAACTGCTTTTGGTTGCAAGTAATGGGGCCTTCACCTATGACGGAACTAACTTCACCCCTTTTACTTTTAAAAATTATTCCTTCCCCAAAGACCTAAGTTTTGGAAGCTGTAAAATTTTAGGAAAAGATGTAATTGCTTTCATGACTAAAAGACATGGTATAGTTATTACGGACAGGCAAGGTCATGTAAAAAAACATATCCGGGGCAAATCATTACTTCTCTCAGATATTGTTCATGATCTTTTTGTAGATGATTCAGGTGTACTTTGGGCATCCTTGCTGAAAGGCATTGCCAAAATTGAATACCCCTCCCCATTTTCATTGTACAACGAACAAAATAATCTCGGGGCATTGGTCTTTAAGGTACTTGAATACAACGAAGAACTATATGTGGCTACTTCGAAGGGGGTTTTTAGAATGAAGGAGCCGGTCCCTGGTACCACAACCCAATTTGAAAGAGTGTCTAACTTTTCACACTGGACCTATGAAATGCTGGTTTGTCAGGGCAGTCTTTTGATAGATGCTCCCTGGGGGGTGGTTCATTGGAACAAGGACTCTACCTACAAGATTGAAGGAGTTCCTGGAGCCAATTCCCTGATACAGTCAAAAATAGATACCAACAGGGTTTTTGTAGGTCATTTTAAAGGTCTGTCAACACTTTACAAAGAAGATGGAGTTTGGAAAAAGGAAAAAGATTTTACTAAAATAAACATTCATGTAGACAAAGTATCGGAAGATGCTAACGGGGATATATGGTTAAAAACCAACGAAAATTATGTTTTACGTCTCTCCTTTGAGAGCCAGGAGGATGCCAGAACCTTAAACTCTCCGTTGCTTGCTACCTATGGAACCGAAGAGGGCTTGCCGGATGCACTCAGTCGTATTCGTAAGATTGGAGAACATATCTATGCCACTCCAGGAGTCGTTATACATAAGTTTAATAGAACGCTTGGGAAATTTGCCCCGGATACTACTGATTTACCCAATAGACTTGGTTTGGGAAATGAGCACATTATGGTGAAGGGCAATGATACTCGTGGCAACCTGCAGATAAGGATGTATGACGATGATTCTGAGCGGTTTGTTGCATGGAAAAAAGCTGATGGGACCTATTTTTTACAACCCTCGGAAGAATACAGAATTGTGGATATGGTTAAGCAGGAAGCCTATATTGATGTAAAAGATAGTGTATTATGGCATTCATCTTTCGAATCGGGATTGATTCGACATGATTTGACCAAGACAAACATCGTAAAAAAACCCATACCTCGGGTCTTCATTTCTTCTGTAACTTATAAGGGAGATTCCCTGATTTATGGGGGTTGGGGAAGGCAAGTCCTTAACGAGATGCCATTCAAGCAGAACCGGTTTCGATTCAAGTATGCAAGCCCAGGCTTTTACGAGGAGGAAAAAAATGAATTTCAGTATTATCTGGATGGCTTCGACGAGGCATGGTCCGACTGGACCCTGGAAACCCAAAAGGATTACACCAATATTCCAGAAGGAGATTATACTTTCCGAGTAAAGACAAAGAATATTTTTGGAAAAGTCAGTGGGGAAAACCAATTCTATCTAACCATACTCCCCCCCTGGTATCGTACATGGTGGGCGTATAGCGCATATGCTTTGATGGGCCTTACCCTTGTTTTGCTATTTTCAAAATGGCGTTCGCGTCAATTGGAAGCAAAAAATTTGGCTTTGGAGAACGTGGTTGAAAGGCGTACCGAAGAAATACGTTTGAAGAATTTGCAGTTAAGAGAGCAAACCGATAAGCTTAAAGAACTTGATCAGATGAAAACCGAGTTCTTTGCGAACATTTCCCACGAATTCAGAACGCCTTTGACCCTTATCAAGGGTCCTATAGAACGTTTGGGGGAATCCGGTGGCGACAAGCTTGGCGCAACCAATATCCGGCTTATCAAGAGAAATATGAACAGACTCCTGCGTTTGGTGAACCAACTTCTTGACCTCACAAAACTGGACAGTGGCAAGCTTCATGTAAATTATTCTGAAGGAAATCCAGTAAAGCTTTTAAGGGCCATTGCATCATCGTTTTCCTCCATGGCGGCCGAGCGGGACATTGATTTTGTTATCGATGTGGAGCCACTTAATACATGGGCTTCATTTGATAGAGTAAAGCTTGAGCAGATTGTTTACAATCTGCTGAGTAATGCATTTAAGTTCACTCCGAATAATGGTAAAATAGCATTTGCAGTATCCCATGCTGAAGACATTCTTCGCATTAAAGTGTTGGACTCTGGTTTGGGAATACCCGAAGATGAAGTGCCTTATATCTTTGAACGCTTCTACCAGGTGGATAATAAGAAAGACCAGGAAATCCAGGGTACAGGAATAGGTCTGGCGGTGACCAAAGAACTGGTGGAATTAATGGGAGGGACTATCGAGGTAGAAAGCGAGCTTGGCTACGGAAGCTGTTTTAAAATTGCACTTCCAATTCAGGAGATCCAGGGCGGGAACTTGGAAACGGGCCTAATAGAAAACCAAAATATGAATTTAGAAGTTAGAATTGGCCAGATTCCAAAGAAAGTAATCTCCAATAAAACAGCCCCTACTATTTTAATTATAGAAGATAACCCTGATATGAGAGACCTCATAAGACAGGATCTATCGAAAACCTATACTATTCTTGAGGCTGCAAACGGAAACGATGGTTTGGCAATGGCACTGCAAAAATCACCTGACTTAATAGTCACGGATGTGATGATGCCGAAAATGGGAGGTATGGAACTGTGCGAAAAATTAAAAACTCATATCGTCACCAGCCACATACCTATTATCATGCTGACTGC
>JABDKZ010000056.1 GCA_013001935.1 Maribacter sp. | reverse complement strand
GTTTAAAGACATTAAGTTCGTAATGGCCTTGTGTTCCTCCAATGGTCACAGCTACGTCATTACCCATTACCTGTGCGCAGACCATGGTCAATGCTTCACACTGCGTAGGGTTTACTTTCCCTGGCATGATAGAACTACCAGGCTCATTGGCAGGAATGATGATTTCACCAATGCCAGAGCGTGGTCCTGAAGCCATCATACGAATGTCATTTGCGATTTTATTCAAAGAAACAGCCAGTTGTTTTAATGCGCCATGACTTTCAACAATGGCATCATGGGCGGCAAGGGCTTCAAACTTATTAATCGCTGTTTTAAATGGGAGCTTCGTGAATTTTGCTATGTATTTTGCAACAAGCACATCATAACCCTTAGGGGTGTTAAGTCCCGTGCCAACAGCTGTACCTCCTAAAGCTAATTCACTTAAATGTTCCAAGGTATGATCTAATGCTTTAAGACCGTGCTCTAATTGTGAGGCATAACCAGAGAATTCCTGCCCTAAAGTTAGTGGTGTGGCATCCATTAAATGGGTACGTCCTATTTTTACCACCTCTTTAAAATCCTCGGCTTTTTGGATCAATGTGTCTTTTAATTGCTGAACACCGGGAATTGTAATTTCGACTATCTTTTTATAGGCAGCAATGTGCATTCCTGTTGGAAAGGTATCATTGGAAGATTGCGATTTATTTACATCGTCGTTGGGTTGTATGGTCTTTTCACCTTCCCCGATTACCTTTCCCGCAATTTCATGTGCACGATTGGCAATGACTTCGTTTACGTTCATATTGCTTTGGGTCCCCGATCCAGTTTGCCATATGACCAATGGAAATTGATCATCATGCTTTCCTGCCAAAATTTCATCACAAACTGTCGCAATCAAATCTCTCTTTTCAACGGCGAGAACACCAAGTTCATGATTAGCATAGGCTGCCGCCTTTTTCAAATAGGCAAATCCATAAACAATATCCAAGGGCATAGAGGCCGATGGGCCAATCTTAAAATTATTTCGGGAACGTTCGGTTTGTGCACCCCAATATTTATCGGATGGTACTTCAACTTTTCCCATTGTGTCTTTTTCAATTCTAAAACTCATAATAGGGTATTTTGGTTTATAACAAAGGTACTTTATTAGTAGATTTTAGCGCTTCATGGTCAATTAAATTTTTATAAAATCGAAGATTTTTTGCATTTGATTTGCTCTTTTGATTGTTTTCAAAGTATCTTAGCGCTATAAAATAAATACCGATGTTCGAATTCGACCAATATTTAGGATTTTTAGCGTTTTTAACTATTTTGACCATAGGATTTTGGTTAATGATTTTTTTATTGATGTTCGTAGTGCCTTATTGGTTGGGAGGGAATATAATGGAGTTTTGGAGAGAACGACGAAAAGCTAAAAAAGCTGCTCGTATAGAAGAATAAAAAAAGAAGCCAAATGGCTTCTTTTTTATTTAATGACTGTTTGTTTTTTCCACTACCCTTCAAAATCATCATCATCATCATTGCCGTTTCTTTCCCCATTTCTATTTCTTTGACTTTGTGGTTCGTTAAACCTGTAGAGAAATGATAGTCTTATTGAACGTACTCTCCGTTGAAATTCACTATAAGTAAACACATTGTCTGTTCTGGTTTCACTTATGCGTTTTCGAGAATTGAACAAATCGCTGACGTTCAAGGATAAGGTAGCTTTGTCTTTTATGACATCCTTGCTAAAAGCCAGGTTGGAACTTAAAACACCTTTGCGTTTTGATTGTGCATTTTCAGTTGGCCCCCTATAGAATGCATTAGCCTGAAAATCAATCTTACCTGGGAGGGGTAATTTAGCACTGAAGCGTGAAAACCAGGTAAAATTATCAGCATCAAAATTTTGAACAATTTCTTGATCCTGAAAATTCACATAACGGTAATCCCCCCTCAGTTTTCTCTGGAATAAATTAACATTCAAACTGAACCTCCAGTTTCTCTTTGGTGTATATGAAGTGGTGAATTCCATACCATATCTACTTTCGTCGGCAAGATTTATCGGGGTACGCACCTGTACCGGAACCAAAACCGGATTGTCAGGATCATTAGGATTCTCAATTTCCACAAAATCCCCCCTTTCTTGGGTAATAAATTGAAAAACACCTGTTGACTTATTGTAATAGGCCGAAGTATTCAAGGTAAACTTATCCCACCTTCGCAAATATCCCAAATCAAAGGCATTGGTATATGTGGGGTCCAAATCTGGGTTTCCTTGAAACAAATTTGTATTACTGGACCTTGAGGGGAAAGGGTTTATGAACCTAGAACGTGGTCTGCGCAATCTTCTGCTGTAGCTGATTATAACTTGCTCATTCTCGGTAAATTCATAACCTAAAAACAGTGATGGAAACCAATCAACATACTTTTTACTATTTCGTTCATCTGTATTTACCAATTCAATCCCAATATTCGATGCTTCCATACGCATACCTCCCAAAATATTGAACTTGTTGATTTTTGTTCCTAATTGCGTATATGCAGCATTTACATACTCCTTATAATTTAATTCGTTACTGAAATCTAGGTCAGGGATCAAATTTCCATTTTCAAGGATACCGAATTTAAAATCGGTATTGAAATCATTGAAGGTACCCCGATAGCCAAATTCAAATTGCGATGCATTGTCCTTGCCTAGAGGTAATACATAATCCATTTGAACCAGCTGTCTTATTTGCCTTTCATCATTAATTGTCTGCTCTGTGGGCAATGCTGTAGTTTCCCCTATAACTATCTCGTTTATTATGGAATTTTCAAGTTCACTCCCGTTTGAATATTGATAATCCATGGTAAGTTCATGGCCATCCTTATCAAAATTCTTCCTATAATTCACAGAATATTGAACGTCTTCATCTTCCTCTTCCTCAACTGTAAACCTGTTCCTTTGTATGGTAGGATTCATGGCAGCGTCAAAGTTGAAGAAGTCAATATCGACCGTATCATCGCCTGCCGTTTTGCGATAAACGAAGGAGTTGGTTATACTACTGGTGGGATCTATAAAGTACTCGAACCCGATATTGGTATTAAAGCCGTCATTCTGTCTTTCGTATTCCCTTATTTCATCTTGAAAACTTGCCGTACTACCGTCGCTATTAAAATTTTCTTGTTTGTATAAGGCATTTCCAGGACCACTGCGGTAGCGGTATGATGTATTTGTGAATATATTGAACTTATCCCGTCTAAGATTAAGGCTCAGGTTGCCCCCATAACTTTTTGGGTAACCTACATTTAAAAGTGTTGAGCCATTAAGTCCGGCCGTTTTACTTTGTTTAAGGACTATATTCAATATACCAGCAGTTCCTTCAGCGTCGTATCTTGCCGAGGGGTTTGTGATTACCTCGACTTTTTCAATGGCCTCAGCGGGTAATTGCTGTAAAGCATCGGTGCTAAGTCCAGATAGGGCGGATGGCTTACCATTTATTAGTATACGCACACTTTCATTCCCCCGTAAACTTATATTGCCCTCGACATCTACGGTAACAGATGGAACATTGTCCAATACATCAGTAACCGAACCGCCTTTGACGGTAAGATCGGAGCCTACGTTGTATATTTTTTTATCGAGGCGTAATTCAACGGTCGTTCGTTCACCGACTACTTCAACACCTTCCAGCTGTTCAACATCAATACCTAGTTTAATAGTGCCCAAATCTGTAGAGGTCCGAAAAAGTTGTTCATTTTTTATATAGGGCTCGTAAGAAATATATTCTATACGTAGGTTGTATCTCCCTGGCATGGACTCTACATTGAATTTCCCTGAAGCATCTGTAATCCCCCCAGTTACTCGATCGGGATTACGAAGACTCTGTAGTATTAAGGTGGCGTACTCCAATGGTTGGCCAGTTTCCTGGTCTAAAACTATTCCTGTTATATTTATCGGTTTCGGTCTTTGCCCTTGGGGTCTTTGTGAAAGTGCAATGGAAGACGTCATTACAATCGACCAAAAGAATAGTTTCTTCATATTTATTTATCAGTTAGCCCTTATCGGTCTTTTTGTTCTTTTTCTTCTCTTTCTTTTTCTTTTTCTTTTTCTCTTTGTTCGTCTTTGCTACTCCGTTTTTCTGAAGTTCAACAAAAGCTTCATATTTTTCGATAGGCAATCCAGCTTTGAGCTCTTCATCTTGGCGCAGCGTAATTTCCTCCATCTTTTCACGCATTTTATCTGGAGTCAATTTTAATATTTGCATCTCAATTCGCTCTTGGACATACTTTTTCAGAACACTGCTTAAAACAGCGGTTTCAAATTCATTTAATTCCAATGCTCCTGCTATTGCAGGCATTTCATAATCCACAATTTCATCGGCAGTCAGATTTTCGGGCTCTTTCTCTGGTTCTTGAGCTTGCGGTATAGCAGTTCTTCCACGTCCATAACTACCTCTACTACCATAACCATAGCCATTGCCACCATAGCCATATTGTGCTTGTAATTCTACTCCTGTCAGCAATAATGCGAACAGGGCAACCAAGTATGTTTTGCTGATTTTCATAATGTTGCTAATTTATAGATTTCAAAAATAATCCAAGGTTTAACCCTTGATGGTTAAAACTTTGTTAAAGCATGCTTTTCGGTCTGATTAAATCACAAAAAGGATGCCAATAATAATGAATTTAATACCTCCTATAATATAACAATGAATTCTAAAAAAATCCCTTATTCTATTTTAAAAGGTCGTATAT
>JABDKZ010000035.1 GCA_013001935.1 Maribacter sp. | reverse complement strand
GTTTTTTGGCAAATGCCTTTCCCATATTGCCGTAACCTATTAGGCCTACAGTTTTTCCATCGAGTTCGGTTCCTCGATTCCCCGCTCTATCCCATTTGCCATGACGGACCTCTTGGTCTGCTTTATTAAGTTTGTTGAATAATGAAAGCAACATTCCTAAGGTATGTTCGCCAACTGCATTTCTATTGCCCTCTGGAGCTGCCGCCAAAAAAATCCCTTTCTCTCTGGCGTATTCAACATCAATATTTTCTAATCCTGCACCAACGCGACCAATAAACTTGAGATTTGTGGCCTTATCCAAAAATGAAGCGTCTATGGCAAATCTGCTGCGGATAATCAGACCATCATAAAAAGTTATTTTTTCTTCAATTTCAGCCTTTGTTGAGGTGTAGTCTTCGTCATTGTGATATCCTAGTTTATTAAATTGCTCTATCAGTAAGGCGTGGTTTGTATCTAAGTGTAATATTTTCATAAACGCACTTATATTTTTGGGTAATTGGTTTTGGTTTTATCGTGCACGACATTTCCTGTGTGGGCCGTACTCAATTTTTCAAATAACAACAGATGTACTTCCTCACCGTTTTTTGTCATTGGATTGTGTTCTATACCCTTGGGAACTATTATTATCTCTCCTTCGTTAACCATTTCGGTTCTATCCCTGAATTGCATGCACAATGTTCCTTTTAGGACGTGAAAAAGCTCATCTTCATTTTCATGGGCATGCCAGACAAACTCGCCTTGAATTTTTGCCAATAGTACCTGCATATTATCTACAATTGCAATTTGATGTGGATGCCATTGCGCTTTGAATTCAGCATGTTTTTCTTTAAGATTGATGGGTTTCATTGGGTAGTGGTATTTCTTAAGGGGAACACTAAATGCCTAACACCTGTTTGGCGATCCAGAAGTAAATCAAGATGCCAAATATATCATTACTGGTGGTTATGAAGGGCCCAGTGGCTATAGCTGGATCAATTCCCCTTTTATCTAAAAACAGCGGAATAAAGGTTCCTATAAGACCTGCGACTATGATAACTACGATCAAAGAAACAGATAGGGCCAAGGCTGTTAAAAATTCGCCTTTATAAGCCCATGTAAACAATAATAATACAGCCGCTAATATTACACCATTCAGACTTGCCAAAAGCATCTCCTTGATTAAACGATTACCTACACTTCCTTTTAGGTCATCATTGGCAAGACCTTGAACTATAATTGCACTTGATTGTACTCCTACATTACCTGCCATGGCCGCAATTAATGGGGTAAAGAAAAATAGAATGGCGTGATCTCTGATCATATCCTCAAATCCACCCATAATAGCTGCAGCTCCAACACCACCAACAAGCCCCAAGAACAACCAAGGTAAGCGGGCACGGGTTAAATCCCAAATACTATCATCGGCCTCAACATCTTGCGAGATACCTGCTGCCAACTGATAATCTTTTTCTGCTTCTTCCTTTATAACATCAACAATGTCATCTATGGTAATACGCCCGACCAACCGCCCTATTTCATCAACAACCGGAATGGCTTCCAAGTCATATTTTGACATAATTTTCGCAACTTCCTCAGGATCTTCATTCACGTTCACGGAATCTACCTTAGGGATATAGATATCGCTGATATGACTCTTTGTAGAAGTGGTCAACAAATCTTTTAATGATAATCGGCCTTTCAGTTTATCATTATCATCAACCACATAAATTGAATGAACTCGGGTCACATTTTCCGCCTGGGCACGCATCTCCTTGACACAAGTAAGCACATTCCAGCTTTCCCTAACTTTTACTAGCTCTTTTGCCATGAGTCCTCCTGCTGAATTTTCGTCATAGCGTAAAAGTTCAACAATATCCTTGGCGTGCTCTTTATCTTCAATTTCCGAAATTACTTCTTGAACAATATCTTCAGGAAGTTCCCCTACGATATCGGCTGCATCATCAGTATCAAGTTCCTCGAGCTCTTCGGCAATCTCTTTGGCAGAAAGATTATTCAGAATGGCCTCCCTTACGTCCTCATCAAGCTCAGTAAGCACATCAGAGGTTTTATCGCTATCAAGAAGTTTTATAAGATAGACTGCCTGTTCCTCATCGAGTTCATCAATAATCTCGGCGACATCGGCATAATGCACCTCTTCCAACATGGCTTCTAACTTAAGATTTTTTTTATCCTCAATCAGTTGCTCAATTTCTTGTAAGAGCTCGTCTGTAAGTTTAAACGGTGTCATTCGCTATCTTCTTTGTCAACGCTATAAAATCAGCTACTGCCAATTGTTCAGGACGTTGGTCAAATATAGCATCTTCTTTGAGAATATCGGAAAGGTCTAAGCTTTTTAAACTGTTTCGCAGGGTTTTTCTTCGCTGATTAAATGCTGTTTTTACGACTCTGGAAAACAACTTTTCATCACAATCAAGCACATAATCCAATTTTCTTGTAAGACGTAAAACACCTGAATGTACCTTTGGTGCTGGATTAAATACCTCGGGGGGCACTGTAAATAGATAGTCGGCCTTATAGTATGCCTGGACAAGCACGGATAATATTCCGTAAGTTTTACTACCCTCTTTGGCACAGATACGTTCGGCGACCTCTTTTTGGAACATTCCCGAAAATTCGGGAATTTGATGGCGCCATTCCATCATTTTAAAAACAATCTGGGTAGAGATATTATACGGGAAGTTCCCGGTGATGGCAAATGGTTTGTTGTTAAAAAGTGACGACAGATCAAATGTAAGGAAGTCGGCCTCGATTACTTTAAGTGAGCTCTTGTATCCTAATATTTCTGGATGTTCCAGAGGAAAATTCTGATTGAGATAAGCTATCGATTCTGAATCCAAATCCATGGCTACAAGGTCTATTTTATTTTGGAGAAGATATTTTGTCAATACCCCTGTTCCGGGACCTATTTCTATCACATTTCGATAACCATCAAATGAAAGTGTCTCGGCAATTTGTTTGGCAATGCCTTCATCTATTAAAAAATGTTGCCCCAAATATTTTTTCGCCTTTACTGGACCTACTTCTTTAAAGTGTTTCTTGTTTTTCTTATGGGAAGGCGGATTCTTTTTTTTTCTTTTACGCATAGGATCAATGCTCGCTGATGACTTCAAGTTCTGTTCTGAACGAAACGAATTTATTGGGAAACAACCTCAAGACCTCCTGTCTTAAACTAGGGGCCTCTTCTTTATAATAAGCAAGGAGTGTTTCTTTATCCACAGTAGTGTATTGTACAGAATACGTAATGCCTCCCATGTCTTCTTCAACCAAGACCTTACACATTTTTGCCGATAAAAACTTCCCTGTGGCCAAAACTTCTGGAATATGGATTTCCTTCATCCATTTTAACCATTGGTCATGTACTGACTCATCTATATTCGTAGTAACGTTGTATATATACATATTGTCAAATTCAAGATTGGGATTCAATCAAACACTACTTTGTTCTATGTTTGATAAATAGGTTTGTTCTTGGACTTAATTTATACTATCTCCCCGAAGCCTTCTAAAATGTTGTCTGGCCTGAGGAAAATAATAGCTATCCTGATAATTATAAATGATCTTTTCGTACTGTTCCCTTGCTTTTTCAGGCTCATTGAGCACATTTCTATACAATTCTCCCAGGGCAAAGTATGCATCATCGGCCAAGATATCACTGGTATAGAATTCCACTATTTTTAGGTAATTGAATTTTGCCGCTTCATAATCTTTTTCGTTAACCAATAGCTCCCCTTGTTTGAGTAGCGCTTCATCCTCGATTTTTTCACCTTTGTGATTTTGAAGAATGTCATCTAATGCAGCTATGGCTTCCTTGGTTTTATTCTGATACGCAAGTAAATCGGCGCGGGCATATTTTTTTAGAGCGGTTTGCGTGGAGTCTTCCAATGAATTATCTGAAATCAGAAGGCTTAATTGCATGGCATCGTTGGCGATTAGTTGCGATGTAGAACCCCGTAGTACTTTTAATTGGGTGAGTGCCCAATCAAAATCACCCTTATAAAAACTGGTCTGGGCCACTTTGTATCTTGCGTTTTGTCCAAGAACATCATTTTTTAGGTTTTTCTGGATTTGTGAAAAATAGATCAGCGCCTGGTTGAATTTCTTATCAAAAACCAGGATGTCTCCCAACGCCAGTTTAACGAAAGCCTTTCCGCGTGCGTTCAAAGGTAATTCGAGGCAGTTTTTTAGGATTTCGATTGCAGGTTGTGGTGTGTCTAACCTAAAGGTCAGAAAGTTGGCGTATGCAATTTGCAATTGCAAGGTCTGGCTTTTATACCCGTGGGTTTCGACCAAATCAATGTATTGCTTTTCAATTTCGGCCAATGTTTTTTCAGTGGCATCCATTAATTGAATATCAATCAAATTCAATTCTGCATTCAATCTGGTAACCTCATCAGCTGATTTTTCTACGACATACTCGAAGACCGATTTTGCAATTTCCTTTTCCTTATCCTCCAATGCCAAATTTCCCAGGCTTACCAAGCGCTGAATAGAGCCACCTTCCATTCGTTTGAGAATAGCTTTTTCTTGGCGAAAGGCGCTATTGTATTGTTTTTGCTGAACGAATAGCCAACTTAATAGGTCATTCCATAGAACATCAGGATTTTGCTGTGCATTCTGCAATAGCTTTTTTTTGAGTTTGATGTTATTCTCATTGGCGGCATCTGAAGTAATAAAATCATCAATGCTGCGAAGTACATTAGATTTTGAGGTTTTTCCATTAATGAGTAAATTCAGATAAGCGTCATACATTTTATCAATATTACCCTGTTCTCCATATATTCTAGCTAATTGGTAATTATAATCCAGTTTTGGATTTAATTCCATGGCCCTAGAATAGGCTTTTAAGGCATAATTCAATAGGGAATATTTCTGAAAACGAAATGCGATACTATACCCATAATTGGGATTATCATCGATTTTGGCCAATGCCTCTTTGTAATATTCAGCAGCTTTTTCAGGTGCATTCTGAAGTGTGTGGTTATGACCTAATTCTATAAGTAATAATGGGTAAATGTTGCCCTCATTGATTTTTTGAAGTAAGTATTCTTCGGCTTCATCATAACGTTCCAATTGCTGGTAACAAGCGACTAATCCCTCAGAATAGTCTGTACGCCTGGGATTTTTCTCCACTAATTTCTCATAGAATACCACTGCTTTTTCAAAATCACCGTCATTGAAATATTGCT
>JABDKZ010000065.1 GCA_013001935.1 Maribacter sp. | reverse complement strand
ATTTTGTTCTACACGATTAAAATCATCTTCACATTGGGCATAAAGCAATCCGAAAACTGCATCGGCATCTGTTTTCCCATAAATATGGGGAACTCCAAAATCATCCCTTATAATCATTATACCCTCCGCCTGGACTTGCCATTGTTCCGTTTCTGTTAATTGTTCATTGGTTGAACAAGATACTATTCCCAATAACAGGACAACATAAATAAATCGCATATGCATTGATTTTAAGCTTGTATTATTAAAAAACTATAGACCATAGCTGTGAAATTAACTGACTTTAAAATGAAATACTAATTTATGATCAAAATTCATAGCGTTGGAATCCCAGTTGATAAATCATTATAAATTTAGAGTAACTTGCGTCTTCTTAAAAATTGAATTCCCAAAAATGTCAAATAAAAAAGTTAGCATTCTCACAGCGTTCAAGACCATTATATGGCCAAGAAGAAATCTGGTTTTTATTGGTTTATTGTTGATTGTGATCAGTCGTGCGGCAAGTTTCGTAACTCCGGTGGCCTCTAAATATTTAATTGATGATGTTATCGCCAACAATGATATTCAAATGCTTAAATTATTGGTGTTGGTTGTAATTTCGGCCATTTTTGTTCAGTCAGTTACCTCGTTTCTATTGACCAAGATATTGAGTGTGCAAGCACAATTTATGATTTCGGAATTACGGGCCCAGGTTCAAAAGAAAGTGCTCTCACTACCCATTCGGTTTTTTGACAATGCCAAATCGGGTGCTCTTGTATCGCGAATCATGTCTGATGTTGAAGGGGTTCGGAATTTAATAGGAACAGGATTGGTACAACTGGTTGGGGGTACCATTACCGCAATCGTTTCTTTAATATTATTGCTACGAATAAGTGTGAGCATGACCTTGTTTACCTTTATTCCTTTGACCCTATTCGGTATAATCGCCTTAAAGGCGTTTAAAATTATCCGTCCTATTTTCCGGAATCGTGGAAAAATAAATGCTGAGGTAAAGGGAAGGTTAACCGAAACTTTGGGCGGCATCCGGGTAATCAAAGGTTTTAATGCGGAAGCCCAAGAACATAAGGTTTTTGAAGCTGGTGTAGAAGATTTATTTCAAAATGTAAAGAAAAGTTTAACCACGACTGCCTTTATGACCAGTTCATCAACTTTCTTAATAGGAATAGCAACTACTGGGGTAATGGGTTATGGCGGATATAAAATAATGCAAGGTGAATTGACCATTGGTGATTTATTAATGTTTACAGTTTTATTAGGTACAATGGTAGCTCCCATCGTTCAAATGAGTAATATCGGCAGCCAATTAACGGAAGCGTTGGCTGGCTTGGACCGGACCGAAGAATTAATGAATATGCTGCCTGAAGCCGATGAAGAAGAGCGTATACTATTATTAGAGAACGTAAAGGGCGATATGGCTTTTGAAAACGTTTCTTTTGCCTACGAAGAAGAAAAAGAGGTGCTTCATAACATATCTTTTGATGTTAAATCCGGATCAGTAGTTGCCCTTGTAGGGAGTTCAGGATCCGGTAAAAGTACCATAGCTGGCTTGGCAGCAAGTTTTTTAAACCCACAATCAGGTAAAATTACCATTGATGGCAAAGATATGTCCCATGTAAACCTCAATAGTTTTAGGCAGCACCTGGGAGTGGTCTTACAGGACGACTTTTTATTCGAAGGAAGTATTAGGGAAAATATTCTCTTTCCCAGACCCAATGCATCTGAAAGTGAATTACAGCAGGCCGTAAAAGCAGCCTATGTAGATGAATTTACAGACCGTTTTGAAGAAGGTCTGGATACCCTCATTGGTGAAAGGGGTATTAAACTTTCAGGTGGACAACGCCAACGAATTGCAATCGCCAGGGCAGTTTTGGCAAATCCTAAAATATTGATATTGGATGAGGCAACATCGAATTTAGATACGGAAAGTGAAGCTTTGATTCAAAAAAGTTTGGCCAAACTAACAGAGGGGCGCACAACCTTCGTCATTGCACATAGATTGAGTACCATTCGAAAGGCCAATCAGATTTTGGTCATTGAAAATGGTCGTATTGCTGAGCAAGGAACACATGATGAACTTATTGCAAAAGAGGGTAGGTATCACAATTTATTTACCTACCAAGCTAGAATATAAATGTCTCTGGCCCATGAAAATATTCTAAAAATGGTTTTGTCATCCAAACTTTTCAGATTATCGTTTTTTGCATTCATGTTCATTGGCATAAGCTGCACCTCATCAAATAAAAAGAATTTAAGTATGCTTCACGGTGCGATCGTCCGCGGAGATAGCACACAAAATAAGTTAACGCTCGTATTTACAGGCGACATTTTTGCTGATGGTACTGAACATATTCGGAAAGTTCTTAAAAAACATGAAATAAAAGGGGCCTTCTTTTTCACAGGCAATTACTATAGGAACCCTGATTTTGAAAAATCCATTCTAGATTTAATTGAAGACGGCCACTATTTAGGGGCCCATTCAGATCGCCATCTTCTTTATTGCGATTGGGAAAACCGAGATAGTCTTTTGGTAAGCAATTCTGAATTCTTAACTGATCTTGAGGCTAATTATAAAGAAATGCGTCGATTTGGGATCAGCAAGGACCAAGTTCCCTATTACTTGCCCCCATATGAATGGTATAACAAGACGATTGCGGAATGGACCTCTAACACTGGGCTCCAATTGATCAATATGACCCATGGAACACTTTCGCATGCGGATTATACTAGCCCCGAAATGTTAAATTATCGCACTAGCAAAGAAATCTTCAGCAATATTTTAAATTTCGAACGCAAGAATACTTCCGGTTTAAATGGATTTCTATTGCTTATGCATATTGGTACGGATCCCAAGCGTAAAGACAAATTCTATTATCACCTTGAAGACCTCATCCTTGAGTTGAAATCTAGAAAATATAAGATAACCGGAATACATGAGCTCCTTGCAAGCGGATGATATTAGGTCTATCTTTATAAGAAAGAATATTGAATTAGGTTTATGAAGCCGCTCTACCTTACCATTTTTTGTATTTGCCAACTTTTTCAAGCAGCAGGTAACTTCGAAGAAATACATATCAGAATCAATCAACTGGGATATTTACCCCATGAATCAAAAATTGCGTTGGTTTTCTCGAAATCGCCAATCAAAGAAAAATTTATTCTGGTATCAAATAAGGACAAACGGATTGTAGCCACTTATAACCCAGAAAAAATAAAGGCCAGTGACTGGGATACTTATGAATATTATTATGAAGTTGATTTTAGTGCTTTTACCGAAGAAGGCAGATACACCCTACAGACGAAGAAAACTGCTCACACTTCCCAAAATATAATTATCTCAAAAAATTCTTATTTATACAAATCTGAAAAATTGCTAGCATTCATGAGACAGCAGCGATGCGGATATAATCCTTTTTTCGATATTGTTTGCCACCAAGGTGATGGTCGCTCATTTTACGGTCCCATGCCCGATTCTACTTTTGTCGATGCCACAGGAGGTTGGCATGATGCAGGGGATCAATTGAAGTACTTAATAACGAGTAGCTATGCCACAGCCCACATGCTTAAAGCCTATGAGCTATTTCCCAAAGCATTCACCGATTCTGTGAATCATTTAGGGCAAACTGGTCCAAATGGTATTGTTGATGTGCTTGACGAGGCAAAATGGGGATTAGACTGGATATTGAAACTACATTCCCAATCTGACCAATTGATTCATCAAATAGCGGATGATCGAGATCATAGGGGATGGAAAATGCCAGACAAAGACAATTCAGATTATGGTTGGGGTCCCAACAGTTTTAGAGTCGCCTATTTTGCGACAGGAGAACCTCAAGGTTTGAATGAGTACAAAAGCGAAGCAACTGGAGTTTCGAATTTGGCTGGGCGTTCGGCAGCAGCCATGGCCATTGCTGCAAGAATATGGAAAAAGGATCTAAATGACTCCATTTTTTCGGCCATTTTATTAAAAGCGGCAAAATCGCTTTATAAACTTGGAAAGGACAAAAGAGGTTTCCAGCAAGGAAATTCATATGGTGCACCTTACCGATATTCTGAAAAAACGTGGGCCGATGATATGGAATGGGGTGCTGCAGAACTCTACAAATCTACTAAGAATCGTAAATACCTGGAAGATGCAAAGCAATACGCAATTGAAGCAAATACCGTTTCATGGATGCCTTATGACTCTGTTCCCCATTATGAATTTTATCCTTTTGTAAATATTGGACATTTTGCTTTGTATGAACATGTAGATGCAAAGTTTAAAAATACTTTGGCAAGTTTTTATAAAAGCGGAATCGAAGACAATATAAAACGAGGAAACACAAATCCCTATAATATTGGGGTTCCATTTATCTGGTGTTCCAATAACTTACTGACCAGCTTGATTACACAGGGAATACTGTATGAAAAAATGACCGGTGATAAGACGTATTCGAAATTTATGATAGAACAACGCGATTGGCTTTTTGGGAGAAATCCGTGGGGAACCACTATGTTTACGAAAATGCCCTCTGATGGTGAATACCCGTATGACGTGCACACAAGTACCTGGGCATTGGGCAAAAAACAAGTTCCTGGAGGATTGGTCGACGGTCCTGTTTACAGTAGCATTTTCAAATCACTTAAGGGTTTGCATTTGAACGAACCTGATGAATTTGCAGCATTTCAGAACAATTTTGTAGTATATCATGATGATATCGGGGACTATTCAACCAATGAACCTACCATGGACGGGACAGCAGGCTCCATACTCATGATGGCCTATTGGGCCAGCAATCAATAAGTTAAAATAGAATTCAAGTAAGTATTATTAATCAAGATTTATGACTTCCTCAATTTGAGGCGCATATTTTTTAATGGTCATTTCAACACCACTTTTTAAGGTCATTTGATTAACCGTACAACCTACGCAGGCACCCTGTAGTTTCACCTTTACAGAAGTATCATTATCAATTGAAATAAGCTCAATATCGCCCCCATCGCTTTGCAAAAAAGGACGAATTTCATCGAGTGCCTTTTCAACATTGAATTTTATTTCATCTGATGTCATACTCATTTCTTGTTAACCGCTGCACAACCCGCCATTGTGGTTATCTTGATTGCTTCAGTCGGTGGTAGGCTTTTATTCCTATCTACTAATTCCTGAACAACATTTCTAGTTATCGCCTCAAATGAAGCCTCAATTGGCGAAGCGATTTGCAATGCTGCCGGTCTTCCCACATCCCCAGCTTCCCTTATACTTTGAACCAAAGGAACTTCACCTAAAAATGGAACATTTAAATCTTCCGAAAGGTTTTTAGCACCCTCTTTTCCAAAGATATAGTATTTATTATTCGGCAACTCTTCCGGAGTAAAATAAGCCATATTCTCTATAATCCCCAATACCGGAACATTTATTGACTCTTGTTGGAACATGGCAACACCTTTACGAGCATCAGACAATGCAACTTCCTGGGGTGTGCTTACAACAACAGCACCGGTTACTGGCATCGCCTGCATTATGCTTAAATGAATATCACCAGTACCAGGAGGTAAATCGATCAAAAGAAAATCCAACTCCCCCCAGTGGGCATCGAATATCATTTGGTTTAGCGCCTTAGCAGCCATGGGACCACGCCAAATGACTGCCTGACTGGGCTCAGTAAAAAACCCAATTGACAATAGTTTAACCCCATAATTCTCGACAGGTTTCATTTTTGATTTGCCATCGATATTTACAGCCAAAGGTTTTTCATGGGTAACATCGAACATAATAGGCATTGAAGGCCCATAAATATCAGCATCTAACAGCCCTACCTTAAAGCCCATTTTCGCTAAGGTAACAGCGAGGTTTGCCGTTACAGTAGATTTGCCAACGCCCCCTTTACCAGAAGCGACCGCAATAATATTCTGAATTCCGGGTAATGGCTTTCCCTTTATTTCATTAACCTGTGGTTTAGCTGGTGCATCAACCTTTATATTAATTTTGATCTTCGCTTTTTCATAAACTTCCTTATGAATGATCTTTAGGATTTCCACCTCGGTTTTCTTACGTGCCTGAAGACTGGGGTTGCTTATGGTAATATCTATTTCAACTTCATCACCGAATATCTGAACATTCTTGATTGCACCACCTTCAACCATATTCTGGCCTTCTCCAGGTACTGTAATCTGTTCCAATGCTTTAAGAATATCTTGCTTTTTCAGTTTCATTCTCTATGTATATTCATTCTAAACAACAAAGATACATCTTAGGGCTGAGAAGCTAAAGTTATTGGATTGAAATGTGGAATGCTAGCATAGAGGTTCGTTATACGCTTACTGCAACGCTTTATAAGGATCCCAAAAGTGTTTGTCAAAATCAATGATCTGATTATCGACCACATTGATCCCTTCACTTTCCAAAAGTTGCTGCATTAAATTCGTACCCCCAAAGTGATGCTTTCCTGTCAAGAGACCTATTTTGTTTACCACCCTATGTGCCGGAATTTCGGGCATATTATGTGCCCCGTTCATGGCCCAGCCCACCATTCTTGCACTTCTTGCAGCTCCAAGATATTTGGCAATAGCGCCATAGGAAGTTACCCTTCCGTAGGGGATTAGCTTTGCTACTTCATATACCTTTTGAAAAAAGTTTTTGTTCTCTTCCCGCATCATTTAAAAATCCTATAAACGGTTATCACTAAAAGTACAAGCATTAAAACACTTAAAATGTAGTTGGAATTCTTCGAAAATCGATTGGTCTTGTTTTCAAGCTTATTAAAGTAAATTGTATACATGTATAAAACTGAAAAAGTTCCACAACCTGCCGATAATACAAAAATCACAATATCCCAAACTTGGAATTTTATCCATCCAGAGGCATTCCACATGATATTCAATCCACTGTAATAGGGTATGGTCAGTAAATTTAATGCGGCCAGCAACATGCCCTTATAAAAGCTATTTCGCTTACTTATATTAACCGCTTTAACCACTTTTTTCTTATTATTCCGTGCTGCCATAAAAAAATAAACAGCCAAAACTGCAAAAACCAAAACTGCAATTTTAAGTAGTACTTCAACTACATCGGGATTCTTGTGTAAATATTTTGAGATATAAACAGCGATAATGGCCTGTATCATTATCATTGTGGAAACACCCATACTGAAGATAATCCCATTCAACTTGCCCTTATCAACACTGGTCTTAGCGGCATTCATATTTAAAAGACCCGGTGGTACAGTAGCCATAAACGCAGCAGAAAAGGTTACAAAGAAAAGAATGAGCAGGTGTTCCATATTAGTTTATCCTAAACTTGATATAGGTGATTGGTTTTGCCTTCTCAAGATACTGCTTTTCATAGAAAGTTTGAATTGATAATACCTCTTTGGGACTGCCTTCATTTTTATATACATCATGATTCGCATAAAGAACTTCACGACCACTGCCATGTAAAAGTCCTAAAGTATACCCATGCATAAATTCACTATCGGTCTTTAGATGTACTAATCCTTTATCGATTAATATACGCTCATATTTCTTAAGGAACACCTCATTGGTCATTCGATGTTTGGTTCGCTTATATTTTATCTGTGGATCTGGAAAGGTAATCCAAATTTCACTCACCTCATTTTTATCAAAAATCTGGTCTATAAGCTCTATTTGTGTTCTTAAAAAGGCGACATTAGCCCTATTCTCCTCTAAAGCGGTCTTTGCGCCGCGCCATAAACGGGCTCCTTTAATATCGAGACCTATAAAATTTTTATCAGGATTTAATCGTGCCAAGCCTAAGGTATACTCTCCCTTGCCACAGCCCAATTCCAATACTATGGGATTATGGTTGCCAAAATGTTCATGCCAATTGCCTTTTAACCGAAATGTGTGCCCTTCAATTTCATGTCTGTTTGGCTGTACTACATTTTTAAATGTAGCATTCTCCTTGAATCTTTTTAGTTTGTTTTTGCTCCCCACAGCAATATCTAGATTAATCCTATCGCAAAGCTAATGAAATCTTAATTGCTGGGATAAAAAGCCTCCTTGGTCTGGGTATTGGTTTTTTCCAAGGTAAAAGAGAATTCAGATCCAACACCTTCAGCACTTTCAACATAAATTTTTTCGTTATGTGCTTCGATAATATGCTTTACTATAGATAGCCCCAATCCAGA
>JABDKZ010000498.1 GCA_013001935.1 Maribacter sp. | reverse complement strand
CCGGTACCTACAAGAATGTACATGGGTCCTGGGCAGGCACCTGCAAGGGCCCATCCCAAGCCGAATATAGAACCACCCACGAGATAGCGAACAAAACCTCTCTCTTTGGGCAGGATGTGAATTTTTTGCCCTTCAATACTGCGCAACCCCATGAGTTTAATAAATGCAACTGCGAGTACCCCGAGTACCACTGCCGAACCAATTATCCCGTACATATGGAATGATTGAAATTTGAACATATCGTAAATACGATACCAGGACACCGCTTCGGATTTTACCAAGACAATCCCAAAGAACATACCTACCAATAAATATTTTATAAGCTTCATGCGGTAAAGATTAGGGGTAAAATAAAATGGGTCATGATCAAACCACCGATGAAGAAGCCAATAACTGCTACCAATGAGGGTTTTTGAAGGTTACTAAGACCTGAAATCGCATGGCCCGATGTGCAACCCCCGGCATAGCGGGTGCCAAACCCAACTAAAAAACCGGCAATTACCAATATAGATATACCTTTTAAAGAGAGCACAGCATCCCAACTAAAAATTTCTGGGGGTAATAGCGCCTCACCTGCATTTGTAAAACCCAGGGTCTTCAAATCGTTGATCGTATTGGATGAAAGATCTATGGTTGATCCGTCAGATAAAAATTGAACCGTAATGTAGCCCCCAATGATGGCGCCCACGACGACAACCAAGTTCCAGCGTTGGGCTTTCCAGTCGAACCTAAAAAAATCAGCATATTTTCCTGCCCCGCCCATACTACACAAGGTTCTTAGGTTGGAAGACATCCCAAAAGTCTTTCCGAAATAGAAGAGCAAAAGCATCACAAAGGTGATCAATGGCCCCGAAACATACCAAGGCCAAGGTTGAAGTATATAGTCCATCCCATGTATTTGTTGCAAATATAGGCAATCGCTTATTTTAGGATGGATTTAATGATAACACCTGACTAGTACCGCTGCACTATGCATTTGCATCGAAACCAGCCCTATGGCCTGGCCTGGTTTTCTGTTATTCTTCTTGAGAGGTTTTTAGAAGATTTTTCTTCTTCTGAAAATGGCTCAGGATAAAAAGAATCCCCACAATGGCAAAAGGAATGGTGATCGCCATGATTATCCCGAGGCTCATCCCAATAGATTGGTTCATTTTATAGTTATGCATAAAAATAAAGGGACTCAGGCCAAGACCAATAATTATAAAGATCAAGCCCCCAATATATTCCCATTTCCATGCAATGATCAAGAAAATGAGTAAAATAAACGATGGAATCAGATGAATGCTAAAAGCAACAAGCTGTTGCCAGATTGTTTTTTCAGGATTAAAAGCATCGAGTGCGAACATACTTATAAACAGAATAACCAGTATACAGCTAATTCGTGGTAACCAATGGAATACTTTAACAGATTTTTTCATTGGCACATTGTTTAATGTTGCTAAGTGCAAAATTATTCCCCAAGATTTTGAATGACAATGACCTATATCAGAATTGGGGTGATTTTTTTTGCCTTTTATTCCTTGTCGTGGGCTTGTGTTATTATCCTTCAATGATTCAACCAAAGTAGTAGGGCCAAGGCCAAAGTCACCAGGGCGAAAAATTTCTCGGGAGTCGTTTCCAATACTAAATTCTCAAGGGTGTTGACCCCGAAAAGTGCTAAGAATAGCCATAAAATATTATGAACCGCGTTCAGGTATCTCATTGCTTTAATATACGTTCCCTCAATGGGGAGCGGGCCATTAATGAGGTATTGACGGTGTTATGGAAAGCGTTTCAAAAACATACATCCAGGAGTAGTTTTTCATTCCAATTTGATTTGATAAACCCTTGATTCCTCCTCCCAAGGGTGATACCCCTGTCCTACATATTCAAATCCGTATTTTTCATAATAACCATTATGTTCTGTACACAAATACAAATATTCAAATCCAAAGCTTTTGGTATCCTTCTTCGCTTTGTCCAACAATAAGGAGCCATAGGCATTACCTCTATGTTTTGGGTCAATAAATACAGCGCAAACCCAAGGATATAAATCACCTCTACTTATGAAGTCATTCGTTATTAAGCCGGCACAACCAATGATCTCATTTTCTTTTTCCAACAAATACCATTGTGGTAAATCACTCCTTGCATCGATGCAATGATTAATACAGTCTTCATAAATTACAGGCCATACGCTTTTCCAACTTTGTTGTAAATATTTTATGGCTGTGTCTTTGTATTGTATGTTTTCCCGTATTGATATTATTTTCATCTTTTCAAAGCAATACATTATTAATTAACCCAATAGCCCCACAAAAAAATCCAGGCATTCAGGATTTGCCAAAGCTGCCTTGTTTTTTACCTCCTGTCCGTGAATGATCTTTTTTACGGCAATTTCCACCTTTTTACCATTAAGGGTATATGGAATATCGGGTACCGCTTTTAGTATTGTAGGCACATGCCGTGGGCTGCAGCTTGTTTTGATCGTTGTTTTTATTTTATTGGTAAGGGCTTCATCCAAAGCAACACCTTCGTTCAATTTTATAAAAAGCACCACCTGCTCATCGCCATCCACTTTTTTACCTACAACTACAGCGTCGGCAATTTCATCCATGTTTTCAACAACGTTGTAGATTTCAGCGGTGCCAATGCGTACGCCCTGGGGATTCAAGGTTGCATCTGATCGGCCATGCATAATAATTCCGCCATGTTCGGTTATTTCGATAAAATCACCGTGATGCCAAATGCCGGGATATTCCTCGAAATAGGCAGCCTGATATTTTTTGCCATTCGCATCGTTAAAGAAATAAATAGGCATGGAAGGGAAAGGCGATTTACAAACCAGTTCACCTTGTCCGCCAATCAAAGAATTTCCGATAGCATCAAAGCAATCGACATTCATGCCGAGGCCTTTACATTGTATTTCCTCTTTGTAAACAGGTAGTAGAGGGTTACCCAAAACAAAACAGGAAATAATATCCGTACCACCGGCAATGGAGGCTAATTGAACATCTGCTTTCCAATCGCGGTACACATATTCAAAGCTTTCTTTCGAAAGCGGAGATCCTGTAGAGGCGATAACTTTCAATTTTGTGAAATCAGAGATCTCATGGGGTTTTACTCCTGCTTGTTCAAGCGAGGCAATGTATTTCGCACTGGTTCCAAAAAAGGCAATATCCAGTTCATCGGCCATTTTTAATAACGCATCAGGTCCAGGATAAAACGGGTTACCATCATATAACACTAGCGTAGCCCCAATGGCCAGCGAACTTACAAACCAGTTCCACATCATCCAGCCACAGGTCGTATAATAAAATATTGTTTGGCAATTTTGGATGTCGTTGTGCAGGATCAGCTCTTTTAAATGCTGAATGAGTGTACCTCCGGCCGAGTGCACAATGCTTTTTGGCAAACCCGTTGTACCCGAAGAGTACATGATATAGAGTGGATGATCAAAAGGCAACTGCTCAAATACTAGCGGTTCTTCGGTCGAAGCCGCAAAATCTTTAAACAAGATGGTATTCGGAATCGTATTCACATCTGCGTTGCCCGTATAATCCACAAGAATGGTCTTTTCTACCGAAGGCAGGCCTTGAAGGATATGGGCCAACTTTTGCTGTGAATTAAAAACTTTGCTTTTGTAATAATAGCCGTCCGCTGCGAAAATGAGTTTGGGTTTTATTTGGGAAAAACGATCCAGTACGCCCTTGGTTCCAAAATCAGGAGAAGTGGAAGACCAAATGGCACCGATAGACGAGGCAGCAAGCATTCCGATAATCGTTTCAGGCATATTGGGCATAAATGCAGCTATGCGATCCCCTTGTAC
>JABDKZ010000055.1 GCA_013001935.1 Maribacter sp. | reverse complement strand
CCCTTACTTTTCTATGCGATTTGGATCATGTGGTTTACCTACTGGGCACGCTAAATAGTAAAAACTATTTCAGCTTGTATTTGGAATTTGTAATTTGGAACCTGCCCGTCCGGCGGGTTTGCTCCTAGGATCTTAGCCAAACACGTTGTGCAGTATTCCCAATAGTCGCGATGGCTATCGGGATCGGGATCAACTATTGATCATTGAAAAAGTACCTTCGGAAAATTGCGCGGTAACTATTGAACAATTGTGAGTCCAGTAAATTTCGTATTTATACAGCTTTATGAGCAGCATTGAAATATTTTGTAACACAATACCTTCACAAACCAAGCTTTCCGATGGCACAATTTTTAGGCAACTGGAAGACCAGGTTCAGAACCTGCGGGAAGATGAACTTGATCAACTTGATTCGGAGTTAGCAGAATCGGCGTTGGCCACCTATAATTCTGTGCTAACTGTTAAGTTGGCAAAATCAAAATATGCCTTGAAAAGGGTAAAAAAAGAAGTGCGCCTTACAGTTGTATTTGCAGTCTATAAAGAAACTGAGAGATTGAGTTTCCCTCATGAATCGCCTTTAGGGGAGGACTGCCTAAATGAAAAGATAAGACAGTTAGAATGGCTGTCTTCAGGCTCGTCCATGCTTACGTGGGATTTACTAATAGTGGATGATGGTTGTCCTGATAACAGTGGCCTAAAAGCACAGGGAATTGCTGACAAATCGGTCTATCGTGATCAAATTAAGGTTTTATTCCTTCAAGAAGCTATCGATGCCAATTCGCTTTATATTGGAGGGTTGTCGTCTACCTCTGATAGTCAAAAAGGGGGTGCCATTCTATATGGTTTGAGATATGCGACATCATTGAATCGTCATAATAATATCATCCTCTATACCGATGCAGACCTGTCTTCTCATCTTGGAATGTCTGGACTATTAATTGAGGCTTTAGTAAACCAAAATAATTTACTGGCTATTGGCTCCAGGAGGGAAAAGACATGTTTTACCATGCGGTCAGACTTTAGGAACCATCGCGGGAAATTATTTATTTATCTTAGGAGGCGTTTGCTGCATCCAATTAATTATATCTCTGACGAACAATGTGGATATAAAGCGTTTGATGCTAAGTTCTTGCATGATTTTCTAGAGAATGTCATAGAAACAAAATTTTCATTTGATGTTGAACTTTTATTACGAACCGAATTAGAACGATCCAACTCTATTGCACAAATTCCTATTGCATGGATAGACAGCGATGAAGCCTCTACAACCAAAGATCTGGAGCCTTATTTACCCATGTTGAATCGCATGATTGATTTCTATGAGCATTACTTACCAACACATCCGGAAGCTGAAGATTTCAAAGAATTTATTCAGGAACTAAATGATAAATCATGGGATACATTAATTCATAATATTCCAAATGAAATAAAAATATGGAATCCTGTAGATGATATACAATATAATAAGGTAAGTACAGAACAGCTTAAAATGTGCGCAAAAATGATTTAGAATATTCACGATAAAATTCTATATATCTGATTTGTAATATTGACATAAGGAATAGGAGTAATGATTAATAAATTGGACTGATTTTATAAGATTGATAATATAACGAAATCACAACAAGGTATATAAACCATTAAAACGGTGCATATACGTGAACGTGGCAATCCATTAAGAATGCATGTTCAAAAAGGTCATATGTTTTTCACTTTTCGATAACAATAACTAGGAAACATTGCTATGAAAAATAAAAAAATCTATACTGTTTTTCTTGTCCTTGGTACAGTTTGGGTAATAGGGGGATTAATTCTTTACCAAAATCCTAATGTTTGGCCTTTAGGATTTATTTTTCTCATAATTGGCTTGATCGGTAAATATGGCCGCTCAAATTAATTTTTAAACAGGGTCTTAATTCTTTTGATGAATTTAGAAGCCAACGCAACATGAAAACACCCCCTTCATCTCCCCTACATTTTCCCTGCGGCATCCACAGTAAAAACAGGTTTATGCTGGCTCCCATGACCAATACCCAAAGTCATGAGGATGGAAAACTCTCAGAGGACGAATACCATTGGCTAACCATGAGGGCAAAAGGCGAATTTGGAATCACCATGACCTGTGCCACACACGTTCAGGAAATTGGCAAAGGCTTTCCTGGACAATTGGGAATCTTCTCCGATGACCATATCCAAGGGCATCGAAGATTGAGTGCAGGCATTAAAGCAAATGGTAGTGTGGCAATAATTCAATTGCACCATGCAGGGATGCGCTCGCCAAAGGAGCTGATAGGTGAAAAGGCAGTTTGTCCCTCAGACCATGAAAAGTACAATGCACGTGGGATAACATTGGCAGAAGTCCAACAGCTACGGGATGATTTTATCGCAGCAGCAGTACGAGCCAAAGCGAGTGGCTATGATGGTGTGGAAGTGCATGGTGCTCATGGCTATATCCTGACTCAATTTCTGAGTACTAAGATCAATAAAAGAGCAGATGAATACGGGGGAAGTCTTAAAAACAGATCGCGATTGCTATTTGAGATTGTCAATTCTATTAAGGAAAAATGCGGCTCGGATTTTCTTCTGGGCGTAAGGCTTTCAGCAGAAAGGTTCGGGATGAAATTATCTGAGGTAAAAGAGGTCACTCAACGGTTAATCGATGAAGGGAATATTGATTTTCTGGATATCTCGCTTTGGGATGTTTTCAAGATGCCTGAGGAAGAGGAGCACCAGGACCATAGCTTACTAGACCATTTCACCCAGCTGGACCGGGGTGCGGTAAAACTCACAGTAGCCGGAAATATCAGGACCGGAAGCGATGTTAAAAAAGTGCTGGGAGCGGGAGTTGATTTTGTTAGTATTGGTCGTGCTGCCATTCTGCATCACGATTTTCCTAAACGTGTCATGGGGAATTCAGGTTTTACTCCGATTGAAACACCAGTCTCTGCAGAATACCTGCGAAATGAGGGATTGGGGGAAAATTTTATTACCTATATGCAACGCTGGGATGGCTTTGTACTGAATAACAATTGAGTTTATCCATCCTTAGGAGTTTGTTTGTATTTAACATTCGTGAAAATCCACTATATTACAACCTAAATTGAGACAGAGTTTCGACTCACAGATTAAAGAATACCTAACTAAACAACTAAACCAAATGTCTGATCAACAACAGGAATCCCAACAAAACGAGAGTTATAATTTACCAAAGGTCCTCTTCCTGGCATTCGTCGCCGCGATAGGTGGATTTTTATTTGGGTTTGATAGTGGCGTAATAAATGGTACTGTCGACGCCCTGCAAACAGCATTTGATTCCGATGCCGCAGGCACAGGATTTAATGTGGCTTCTGTACTGTTGGGTTGCGTTGTGGGTGCCTTTTTCGCCGGTACTTTGGCTGACAAGTATGGAAGAAAACCAATGATGCTGACTGCAGGTGTGGTTTTTATCATCAGTGCCTGGGGTTCCGGTATCTCTGAAGCTTCAGGGGAATTTGTTATTTATCGACTAATTGGTGGGCTAGCTGTAGGTGCAGCGAGCATTTTGGCTCCTCTTTATATCAGCGAAATTGCCCCATCCAAAATCAGAGGCCGGCTGGCCACATTACAAC
>JABDKZ010000457.1 GCA_013001935.1 Maribacter sp. | reverse complement strand
CTTGTACACGACACCCTTACCCATAGCCCCACCAATAGCCAGACCTGCCTTGGTGACTTTGGGAAAAACGGCATAGCCGTAGGCGGCATCGCAAAAAGATTGCAGTTTAGGTGTTTTTTTGAGCATGGTTTGCAGTGCTGCCGCAGCTTCGTTTTCCAGTTCGGGGTTCCAACCTCCGATTTGGGCACTCATGCTTAGTGAGCAGACCAGACACCCTAGTGTCATTGTGAGTTTTGATCTTAATCCTTGTAGTGTTCGCATAGGTATTGATTTTTGATGACCCTAAATTTTTTAGTTGTGGGGAAACTTTTGTGATGCCTACAAAGAAACGACTGGAAGTGGACTAATAAAATGATGGATATCAGGTATCAACATTTCTTTTTAACTATATTCCAAATTGGGAATGCGTACGAAGGCGAAGCAGCACATATTCATTATAATGTTCAGGGTGCTGATTATCCTGAATATTGGCTTATCGCATTATGGTTTTCAGATGACCCAAGAGTTAACGATGCATACAAAAAATCTGTCAAGTGATGCGGGGGATTTTCGAATATAACAACGCTGATAAAAGATGAGAACAATATATTAAGAGGTAATCGAAACATTATTGTGGAGCGATTTGAATAAAGCGAAAAAGGAAAAAACTGTCGAGAACAACTTAAAAAAAGCGCTAGCAATACGTGTTTGTCAAGTAAATATAAGTATACGGCAGTAATGACGTAAATATGTCATATCAAAGACGCTATCAATATGCAATTACCCAAATTCGTTTATTATATCTTTAGGGAAACTAAGCTCTTATGATAAAATTCTTGAGCAAAATACCATGCAAGGGTATTAGTTTGATTAATATTAAATTGTCAGGTCGAGCGGAGTCGTGACCTCATTATTGCCAATGAAGCTTTATTATGTGTACATACTTCAATGTTCGGATGGTTTGACATATACAGGAATGACGAACAATATTTCAAGGCGCATCGAAGAACACCAAAGAGGATTGAATAAGTCTTGCTTTACATATAAAAGAAGGCCAATAAAGTTGGTGTTTCATCAAGAATTTAATGATGTGGAACAAGCGATATTTTTCGAAAAAAGAATAAAAAATTGGAGCGGGAAAAAGAAATTGGCCTTGGCAAACGGAGATTTGGATCTATTAAAATTATTGGCGCAATGCAGAAATGAAACGCATGCCAGGAATAGCGACCAAGAAGTAGGTCTCGACTCCGCTCGACCTGACATTACTATAACCAATGATAAAATTCTTTAGAGGACCGAACAGTAAGCAATGGGCTGGCACCTTTCATTGCTGCCAAGGCTATTAAGGAATCATATTGCTATCTTGGCGGTCATTGTAAAGTCCAAAATCAATCGGAAAAATGAGAAAGATAATACTACTACTGGTTTTATTTTTAGTTGCTATTCTAATTCCGAACGCATCATTTGCTTGTTCGGTACTTTATTATATTGATTCAACAACAGGAAAAATTTATGCAGTAAATAGCGAAGATTATTGGTTGGATGTTGATGCATATATTCAAATTGAGCCTAAATCAAAAAAGAAATTTGCCCGATTGTGGTATGGTTGGGAAAATTTTGCCCAAGGTGGAATCAATGAAAAAGGACTTTTTTTTGATGCTGCCGTAACACCTGTACAAGAAAGAATAAAAGGTTATGGAAACCCAAAAAACAATTTAGGGGACAAAATTTTAGCTAACTGTTCCACAGTAGAGGAAGCATTGATGTTTTTAGAAAAAGAAAAAATAGCCTTGAACAAGAGCCATATGATGTTTGGGGATAAAACCGGAAAAGCTGTTGTAGTCGAGTGGGTTGAAGGAGAAAGGAAGCTTCATTGGATTGAGGACAATAAATTGATAATGACTAATTATCTATTAACCGATCCAGAAGCAGGAAATTTTCCTTGCTATCGTCATAAAAGCATCGAGGAAAGAATTACTGAAATGGAGAAAAGTGAAGAAGAAATTAACCTTTTAATGGTTGGAAATACTTTTGGACAAGCGGTTCAACCCCCAAGGGAAAACGAAGAAGGTCGAGTTGGAGGCACTGTTTATACCTCTTTTATTGATATAACCGACAGCAAATTCTTTCTTTCATATAAACTCAGTAACGAAAATGTAATAAAACTTGACTTGAATATTGAGTTTAATAAAACAAAACAACAGAAAATTAAACTGAAAGAATAACCAACGAACTAAACATTGGCTTTACTTAATGCCGCCCAAAACTTATAAGAAAAACAACTAACGAATTACACTGCTATGCTTACAGCCATACATCCTAAATTGCCCATGCGAAACAAAGCGGCCACCAAGGACTATTACCTCAACAAATTGGGTTTTACCGAAATAGCGGACTATGGGGATTATTTGATGGTTAAGAAAGAGGATGTCGAAATCCATTTCTTCGCGTTTAAAAAGTTAAAGCCGAAAAAGAACTATGGGATGGTATATATACGCACCAACGATATCGCCACGCTCTACCAAACACTATTGGAACGCAAAGTCCCCATACACCCCAACGCACCCTTGGAAACAAAACCCTGGGGGCAGCAGGAATTTGCACTGCTGGATCCCGCCAATAACCTCTTGACCTTTGGGCAGGCTGTTGAACACTAGATCGTAACTGAAGTTCCAAATCCCAAATCCCAAACTCCAAACTCCAAACTTCCCACTTTATACTTTGTTCTTCGTACCTTGTACTTCGTATTTTAAACTTCGATTTATGAAAGCATATAAAATTTACTTGCTGTGTTTTTCTGTTCTTTTGATGAGCTGTAATTCCTCCGAAGGCGATTGGATCCCACTCTTCAATGAGGAAAACCTGGATGGGTGGCATGCCTATGGCGCCGATGCTACCATTGATGGTTGGTATATTGAAAACGGGGAATTGATCTATGATTTTGCACGTCGCAAAGGGGGAGCAAGTTCTAATCTGGTGACCAATGACAAATACACGAATTTTGAACTTTCGCTGGAATGGAACATTGGAAAGCAGGGCAATTCGGGCATCTTTTGGGGTGTTATTGAGGAAGCGCAGTACGAGCATCCCTATGAAACTGGACCTGAGATCCAGGTATTGGATGATAATTGGACCATGTACGTGGAAGAACGCGGGGATATAAATCGGGCAGGTTCCTTATATGGGTTGTTGCCGCCTTCCAAGATCGTAAGCAAAGCTGCTGGGCAATGGAACCATTACCTATTGCATATTGACCATAATAAGAATGTTGGCTTTTTAAAGTTCAACGGACAGGAAGTGCTGCGTTTTCCGGTCCATGGACCGGAGTGGGAGGCCATGATCGCAAAATCGAACTTTGCCAAATGGTCCGCCTTCGGTACGGCCAGAACGGGCCATATTAGTCTTCAGGAATATGGGGGTAAGGTCGCATTCAGGGATATTGAACTACGGGTTTTACCATCGGAAGATTAACCTTAAGAATTGCATTTACGGCAACAAGGTATAATGCCCATGAATGCATAACCATTCCCCATTTTCTTTAACGAAGATGCGTGTTGATTTGCCCTTGGAGGCAAAAGGGGTACCGTTGGTGGTGCCATGATCCGACCAGTAGTACGTAATCCAAGCAACATTGTCCTTGATCGTCACCCTGGGTTCGATCATTTCGGTATGAATGCCATCAGAAGTGCTCACCCATTCCCGAACGCCATCAACTTCTGTTTTTTTTCCAATAGTCAAGGTAGGATCGTTCTCCCCGAATTGGGTAAAATCGTCATGCACATAGGAGGCATAACGCGCTATATCCTCCTTTTCAATGGCATCCCACATGGCAATGAGGGTGTCTTTTATCGCTTGTTCCTCATCACTACGCGATGGTTTGGACGTGCAGCTAGCTATAAGGATAAGAACGGCAAGAAGTGTGTACGTTTTCATGTTTCATTTTTAAAATTGACCCATGCATTGACCAGCACAAAAATTACGCC
>JABDKZ010000077.1 GCA_013001935.1 Maribacter sp. | reverse complement strand
GGTTTCACCTGGGGGAGTGTCATAATCAGGTGGTAAGATCGCGATTATATACAAAAATAAAACCCTGACGAATTTCGTCAGGGTTTCTTAATTGACAATGTTTTGGTTAGGACCAACCAACCATCATCCAAACCAGTCATGTCAATTAATTTTTAAACTACTCCGCTACCACCTTTTTTGGTGTTATTGTCATTTTTTGGGAATGTGTTTTAATGACAATGGTCGCATAGGCAGCAGCCTGCTGTAAATTTTCATCGATAATTTTCCCTGTTATACTTCCGTTTTTTAGATCTACGGTTGGGTCAGTGACATTGTTTGCTGTAATTATACTATAAAAAAATAGTGCAAAAAGTAGTATTACCTTTCTCATGGATTGTTCGTTATTGTTTTTTGCCCGTAGGCAAGTTGATTGATGATTGATGTTTAATAATGGACGATGAATATTGCAGATCGTTACCAACTATTTTGATTTTAACATTCTTTAACTGCTTTAAAAGAATACTAAAGGCATTGGAATGTGCCTTGATTGTTGTGTATTGGAAATTTTGGGATTGGTAAGTAATAGTATTTAAGAACAGGTATAAAACATAAAACCCTGACGTAAACGTCAGGGTTCCTTTTGCTGATAGGCTATACTAAACACTAACCATTAACTATAAACATATAGCTTTCTCAACATCCTTTATGTTGTTTCGAAAGGGACGAATCCCTATTGTACTAATTATTAAGACGTCTTTTTTTTTAAAAAGTTACATTTGCAAAATAACTTTAACAAATGAAAGACACTCTTGTTTTTGGGGCTTCATTAAAACCGGATCGCTACAGTAATATCGCAATAAATCGTCTTGCGGAAAAAGGAATCGCCACGAAAGCATTCGGATTACAAGTAGGAGTAATAAACGGGGTTGAAATTAGTACCAATTTGGATAATATCCAAAATATACATACTATAACTTTGTATCTAAACCCTAAAAGACAGGAAAACCATTATAATGACATTATCAATCTACGTCCTGCAAGGGTAATATTTAATCCTGGCACCGAAAATCCTCAATTTTACAAATTACTGGAACAAAATGGTGTCGATGTCGTCATCGCCTGTACATTGGTTTTATTGGCAACCAATCAATACTAATGATTTGTTAGCTTTTCTTCCTAATGAACAACAGCCCAATAAAGGTAATCATTCCGTTTAGGGGCAATAACTCATATCCAAAGACATATCCCCATAAATTTTCTGGAGGTAATTTACCTAAGACAAAACTTATTACGACCGATAATAGGGCCACAATCCAAACATAGTTGTCCTTGACTTTATATTTTGTGAAAATACCAAATGCGAAAAGGCCTAGTAGTGGACCGTAGGTGTATGAGGCTACTTTTAAAAGCCCGTCTATTACATTGGTATCCAAGATATGTTTAAAGGCAATAACCACAAGTATCAATAATGCACTCATACCCACATGGGTGGCTTTTCGGATTCTTTTCCTGGTATGTTCAGGTTTTTTCCCAATTCCTAAAAAGTCAACACAAAATGAAGTGGTCAAAGACGTCAAAGCACTATCGGCACTGCTGTAGGCCGCTGCAATCAGACCCAATAAAAAGGTGATTGCCACGATTATTCCCAATCCGCTATTCAAGGCAATTTCAGGAAATAAAAGATCTGATTTTGGCTTTCCATCCATTATTGGGATTGCTATCTGAAATTTATCTGCATAGATGAAAAGCAAAGCCCCCAAGAGCATAAAGACAAAAGTGACGATGACCAAAACTATACTAAAACTCACCATATTCTTTTGTGCGTCTTTCAAGGTTTTGCAAGTAAGGTTCTTTTGCATCATATCTTGATCCAAACCTGTCATGCAAATGGTAACAAACATGCCTCCCAAGAAAGATTTCAACAGATGTCTACTGTCCATAAAGTCATCTAAAAAAAGAACGGTATTGTATTGTTTGAATTCATCGGAAGCTAAAAATTCTGCAAAACTCCAATCTAATTGCTCCAAAATAAAATAGATGGATAGTCCAACAGAAATGAGCATAAAGAGTGTCTGCAATGTATCTGTCCAGACAATGGTTTTAATACCACCTTTGAATGTATAAACCCAAATGAGTAAAATAGATAGGGTAACGGTGACCTCAAAGGGTACATTCCAAGTATCGAAAACAAACTGTTGCAAGACAATAGCCACTAGAAAAAGCCGAAATGCAGCTCCCAAGACCCGGGAAACGAAAAATGAAATTGCACCTACCTTATAGCTAACAAATCCAAAGCGGTCGTCTAGATATTCATAAATCGAGGTTACATTTTGCCTGTAGTATATGGGCAATAGAACGTAGGCCGTTACTAGATAACCCAATAAGTAACCAAAGACAACTTGCATATAGCTGAATTCAGAAGCCTCAACCCATCCAGGGACCGATATAAAAGTTACTCCAGAAAGTGAAGCCCCTATCATACCAAATGCAACCAAATACCAGGGTGATTGTTTTCCCGCTTTGAAAAAATCAGCATTCGAGTCATTTTTCCCGGTGAAATACGATATCAATAAAAGTAAGATGAAATAGGCTCCTATCAAGAGCAGAATGTGGCTGGCTGTCATAGAAATAAATTTCAAATGCAAAGTACAAAAAGAAAAAATAGTGTGTAATTTTGCGGTCATGGATTTTTCGTCAAAACTATTAGAGAATGCAGTGCATGAGATGTCGCAGCTGCCGGGTATAGGAAAGCGTACGGCTTTGAGGTTGGTGCTCCATCTGTTGAAACAACCTAGTGGGCAAACAACCAGATTGTCTTCTGCGCTTCAAGATTTAAAAAATTCGGTAAAATTCTGTGCCCAATGCCATAACATTTCGGATGTTGAACTTTGTGAGATTTGCACCAACCCAAAAAGAGATGAAAGTTTGGTGTGCGTCGTTGAGGATATTCGTGATGTAATGGCGATTGAAAATACAGGTCAATTCACTGGACTTTATCATGTTTTAGGCGGTAAAATTTCTCCCATGGAAGGCGTTGGCCCGCAAGAGCTGACAATTTCGTCTTTGGTCAATAAAGCCAAGAAGGGTAACATAAAGGAACTGATTTTCGCTTTGAGCTCTACAATGGAAGGTGACACCACCAATTTCTATATTTTCAAACAACTGGAAGGAATGGATATCAAAACTTCAACCATCGCCCGAGGTATCGCTATTGGTGACGAGTTGGAATATGCAGATGAGGTGACATTGGGAAGAAGTATTTTGAATAGAATTCCTTTTGAGAACTCTTTGAAGACCAATTAGAAATAGAATACTATTAGAAAATAGTCTTATTATTTATTAATTTTGCAAATAATCTATCTAAAATAGCGTACAAATTAGCAATATGTCAAAATTTGAATTGAAATTACCACGAATGGGAGAAAGTGTTGCCGAAGCAACATTAACCTCTTGGCTAAAAGAAGTTGGTGATACTATTGAAATGGATGAAGCGGTCTTTGAGATTGCCACGGACAAGGTAGACTCTGAAGTGCCTAGCGAAGTTGATGGGGTATTGGTTGAAAAACTATTCAATATTGATGACATAATAAAAGTTGGTGACATCGTTGCGGTTATTGAAACCAATGGTGAAGCTAATGAATCTGAAGAAGTCTCTTTAGAAGTAGAGGACGAGCCTCAGGTTTCCGAGGAAGTGATTGCTTCTGTCAATGAAACTATTGACGTTGCAAAAGCTACTGTTACGACACCATCAGAGGATTTTGGTTCTTCAGATCGGTTTTATTCACCTTTGGTCAAAAATATTGCCAAGCAAGAAGGCATACCAATTGCTGAATTAGATACAATAAATGGTACCGGCAAAGAGGGTAGAGTAACAAAGGACGATATTTTAGGGTATGTAGAAACACGACAATCCTCAGGATCTAAAGTAGCTCAGGATCATGTTGGGAAGGTTGCACCTGTTGTTGTCAAAGAAGTGGTTCAACCTGATTTAGAAAAGAAACACACCGCAAATGTAGTTGCATCAAGGGGTGATGAAGTAATTCAAATGACCCGGATGGGCAAACTCATTGCCAAGCATATGGTAGATAGCGTTTCGACATCGGCACATGTGCAGAGTTTTATTGAAGTCGACGTAACCAACATTGTGAAATGGAGAAGCAAAATGAAGGACTCTTTCTTTAAGACTGAAGGGGAAAAACTGACCTATACCCCTATTTTTATGGAGGCTATTGCCAAGGCATTAAAGAAGTACCCCATGATGAATATTTCAGTTGAGGGTGATACGGTTATTAAGAAAAAGAACATTAATATAGGTATGGCTGCAGCATTACCCGATGGTAATTTAATTGTTCCTGTAATCAAGAATGCAGACCAATTAAATTTAGTTGGTATGGCCAAAGTTGTGAATGATCTGGCAGAACGTTCAAGGAACAACCAACTTAAACCTGATGAAATTCAAGACGGAACGTATACAGTAACCAATGTAGGTACCTTTGGTAGCGTTTTCGGAACACCTATTATCAACCAACCCCAGGTAGGTATTTTGGCCTTGGGAGCCATTCGTAAGATTCCCGCTGTTATCGAAACCAATGAGGGTGACTTTATTGGTATTAGAAGCAAAATGTATATCTCACATAGTTATGACCATAGGGTCGTCAATGGTGCACTGGGTAGTATGTTCGCAAAATCGGTTGCAGATTTCCTTGAGGCTTGGGATGTGAATCGGGAGGTGTAAATTCAAAAAGGATTATTAGGTCATTTATATTTTATTTTACGATTCTTAGCTAAAGCCATTATTTGTTTGATCCTCACATTAAACTTGGTACCTAATAATTGAATATAATCATTTCCATATACTTTTCTAAGACTTATATTTGTTGAAATATTAGGACGTATGGAGCTTAAACTAACCAGACCAATTTGCTTTTTTGATCTTGAGACCACCGGTATGAATGTGGCCCATGACAGAATTGTCGAGATATCGATTTTAAAAGTATATCCCAACGGAAATAAGGAAAGTAAAACTTGGCTGGTAAATCCTGAAATACCAATTCCTGAAGTTGTTGTTGCCATTCATGGAATTTCAAACGACAAGGTAGCCAATGAACCTACGTTTAAAATGTTATCCAGGGAAATTTATAATATGATTAAGGATAGCGACCTTGGTGGCTATAATTCAGACCGTTTTGACATTCCGTTATTGGCTGAGGAAATGCTTCGTGCAGATATTGATTTTGACATGAAAAATATGGTTTCTGTTGACGTGCAGACCATTTTCCATAAAATGGAAAAAAGAACCCTGGAAGCTGCCTACAAATTCTATTGTGATAAGGACCTTACGGATGCCCATAGTGCTGCAGCTGACACAAAAGCAACTTATGAAGTTTTAATGTCCCAATTAGATCGTTATCCAGAATTGGAAAATAATATTAAAAAGTTGGCTGAATTCTCAACACACAAGAAAACGGTAGATTTTGCAGGATTTATTGTTTTAGATGAAGATGAGGATGAAATATTTTCCTTTGGAAAGCATAAAGGGCGAAAAGTATTGGAAGTCTTGGATAAGGAGCCAGGATATTTTGGGTGGATCTTAAATGCAGATTTTCCGCTGTACACTAAAAAGGTCTTGACACAGATTAAATTGAGTAGATTAAACAATAAGCTAGGTTAAATGCGATTTTTTTCACTCACTTTTTTATTGCTGACCCTAAATACAACTGCTCAAGAGATCCTTTTTGAAGGCCATGTTTTGGATTATAAAAGCAAAAGTCCCATACCCTATGTCAATCTTAGCTTTTTAAATACCTTAAAAGGTACTTCGTCAGATGAGAAAGGACATTTTTTTCTTGATCTACCAACGTCATATTTAGAAAAAGAAGTGCATATTTCATCCTTGGGTTATAAAGATACCATTGTTGTTGCCAAGGAGATTTACAAGACAAGGCGTTTTGAAATGATTGAGGAATCATTTGAATTGGAGGAGGTGGTGGTATCCGATACTTTTGGGAATTCAGATGTAATGAATCCCATTGGTAGTTATGGTTTAACCAGTGGGTTCTCATCTTCGTCCACCCCATGGGTATTGGCACTGTACTTTCCTAATATTGGCGCACAGGATAAGTATATCGAAAAGGTTACCGTGTTCTTTCAAAAAAACAATAAAACCAAGAGGCCAACATCTAAATTCAGATTGCGCATTTATGATGTTGATGCGGAGACTAAGAAACCTGGAAAGGATATTATTCACAAGAGCATAGTCCTCCAGTCTAATGCTGAAGAGGACTTTGTGGCAATTGATTTGGCCCCCATGCACCTTAAGATTCCCCAGAGTGGCATATATATTGGTGTAGAGTGGTTGTTTGTACCTAGTAATTGGTATAAGAACACATACAAGCATCCAATATCAAAAAAGAATATGATAGAGGACAGGTTTGCACCAACTTTTGGTGCTGTATATAATAAGGACCAAAATTTTAAGACCGTGGTATATGGTATGGGAAACTGGTCAGACTTTCAAGTGAAGTCAAGGGATAATTCTGAAAATTTAATACCTGCTATAACTCTAAAACTATTGAAGGAGTAATACAATTATGAAAATCATTTGCATCGGTAGAAATTATACGGAACATATAAAGGAATTGGCCAATGAGCGGCCAGAAGAACCTGTAGTATTTATAAAACCCGACTCTGCAGTTTTACCAAAAGAGCAGGATTTTTTTATTCCCAATTTTACCAAGGAAGTACATTATGAGGTTGAAGTGCTCGTAAAAATTTGTAAAGTAGGTAAATATATTGATGAACGGTTTGCACACAAATATTACAATGAAGTTGGCTTGGGTATTGATTTTACGGCAAGGGACCTACAAAACAAATTGAAACAAAAAGGACTTCCTTGGGAAAAGGCAAAAGGTTTTGATGGTTCAGCATTAATAGGGAAGTGGCTTCCAAAATCCGATTGTAAGGATATAAA
>JABDKZ010000048.1 GCA_013001935.1 Maribacter sp. | reverse complement strand
ACCTTAGACCGAATATTATGGCATATTGAAAATGATGCGATACCAGTGGTTCCTTCCCAAGGATCTGTTGGTGCTTCTGGGGATTTAGCGCCTTTATCACACCTGTTCTTGCCCCTTATTGGTCTTGGCAAAGTGGAATATCAGGGAAAGACGATAGAAACTTCAATGCTATTCAAAGAAACTGGTATTAAGGCCGTTGAACTAGGACCCAAGGAAGGACTTGCACTCATCAATGGCACCCAGTTTATTGCAGCCCATGCTATCAAAGTGGTAGAAAAACTACATAATTGCCTTTCCCAAGCCGATATAATCGGGGCCATGATGATTGAAGGGTTGCAAGGTTCAATAAAACCTTTTTATAATGAATTGCATGCGCTTAGACCATTTAAGGGCAATGTATATGTCGCTAAAAGAATAAAACGCTTGCTGAAAGGATCTCAGATCATGGAAGATCACGCCGATTGTGAACGTGTTCAAGACCCCTACTCGCTGCGCTGCATTCCACAAGTACATGGGGCATCCCGCAATGCCTGGCTACATCTTAAAGAATTATTGGAAGTTGAATTGAATGCAGTAACAGATAATCCCATAATCATTGATGAGGAATTGACCATAAGTGGCGGTAGTTTTCATGGGCAACCATTGGCAATGGCTTTGGACTATGCTTGTTTAGCCGCTTCTGAAGTTGGGAACATCTCCGATCGAAGAATCTATCTGGCGTTGGAAGGCAATAGTCCCGGCGTACCCAAACTCTTGATGGAAGATACTGGGATCAATTCAGGTTATATGATTTTGCAATACACCACCGCGGCATTGGCCAGTGAAAATAAGGGCTTGTGCTTCCCATCGAGTGCAGATAGCATACCTACTTCCCTTGGGCAGGAAGACCATGTAAGTATGGGATCGATAAGTAGTCGAAAGGCGTTAAAGGTTATTGAAAATGTTGAGAAAATTTTGGCGATTGAATTGCTAACCGCTGCCCAAGCCTTTGAATTTCGCAAACCCATGAAATCAGGTATTTTATTGAACAAAGTGCACCAAGAAGTTCGCAAAAACGTTTCTTTTGCCAATAAAGACCGGGTTTTTGCTGATGACATCGAAAAAGGGATCTCCATGATAAGGGACAAAACCATTATCAAGGTTATTAATAAAACCAAGAAGGAAAAAAAGATTTCCTTCAAGACGCCCTTTTCAGAAGATTTTGAAGTATTTTAATAAAAACATTTGAATGAAACTTATTGGTCCATTTAAACAAATAGTACCCATGAGAGGGCTTGCCTTAAAAGGCGCTATTTCAGATAATCAATTGGAAATAATCAAGGATGGTGGAATTCTCATTGAGAACGATAAAATACGGGCTATTGGCAATTTCCCAAAAATGATAGCTGGTGCCAAAGGGAATGCTATTGAAGTTCATCAACTTTCTGGGGACCATACTTGCCTTCCTGGATTTGTAGATGCGCATACCCATATTTGTTATGGGGGATCTAGGGCCAATGATTACGCCATGCGAAATTCAGGTAAAACCTATCTGGAAATCTCCAAAGCCGGAGGGGGTATTTGGGATACGGTTACCCAAACAAGAAAAGCTACCAAAGAGGCATTGGTCAAAGGAATTATCAAAAGGGCAAAAAGACATCTCACCAATGGTGTTACGACCATTGAAGTAAAAAGTGGATACGGACTATCGGTAACAGAAGAACTAAAAATGCTTTATGCCATTAAGCAAGCAGACCAAACACTTGCAACAGATTTGGTAACCACTTGTTTGGCTGCACATATGTTCCCAAGGGATTATAATGGAAATCCTGAGGAATATTTAGAAGAAATGGCAACTAACCTTCTTCCTATTTTAAAAGAGGAAAACCTCACCGATCGCATCGATGCCTTTATTGAAGAAGGGGCATTTACGCCTGAATTCATTGAGCCTTATTTTAACAAAGCCCAGGAATTAGGTTTTGATATTACTGTTCATGCCGACCAATTTTCAACAGGTGGCAGCGAGGTTGCCATAAGGCATAATGCCATAAGTGCCGATCACTTGGAGGCAAGTACTGATAGAGAGATTTCACTTTTGGCAAATAGTGACGTTGTTTCCGTAGCATTGCCTGGAGCATCGATTGGTTTGGGCTGTGCCTTTACCCCAGCACGTAAATTACTTGATGCTGGTGGGGCATTGGCCATCGCCAGTGACCATAATCCGGGCTCCGCACCTATGGGTGATCTGCTTACCCAAGCAGCTATTTTAGGTACATTCCAAAAATTGAGCAATGCTGAAGTGCTTGCTGGAATTACTTTCCGTGCAGCGGCAGCCCTTAAATTATGGGATAGAGGAAAATTAGATGAAGGCTTCTTGGCAGACCTAAGTATTTTCCATACAAATGACTACAAAGAAGTTTTATATAATCAAGGGAACTTTAAACCCTGCATGGTTTGGAAAAAAGGGGAATTGGTTTATGACAAACATAAGCACTGAATAATGACGCAAACAAATAGTGAACATCTAACTTTCAAAGCTCAGGTACTTCAGGGTATTCCAAATAAGTTCCCGCGAAAAAAAGAGCGGTCCCTATCGTTGAGCCATGCTCCCAAAAGAAAGGAAATCCTTTCCAAGGAAGAGAAAAAGTTAGCCATTCGCAATGGGCTTCGCTATTTTCCAGAGAATTGGCATTCCGAACTCGCTCTTGAATTTGCTGATGAACTTAAAGAATACGGTCGAATATACATGTATAGATTCATGCCGGATTATGAAATTTATGCGCGACCACTCGACGCTTACCCAGGCAACACAACACAAGCCTCAAGTATTATACTCATGATACAGAATAATCTGGATCCCGCTGTTGCCCAGCATCCAGAAGAATTGATTACCTATGGGGGCAATGGAGCCGTTTTCCAAAATTGGGCGCAATACCTCTTGACTCTGAAGTATTTGGCCACAATGACGAACAAACAGACCCTACATATTTATTCCGGTCACCCCATGGGACTGTTCCCTTCATCCCAAGAAGCACCCAGAGTTGTCGTTACTAATGGAATGATGATCCCAAATTATTCAAAACCAGACGATTGGGAAAAATACAATGCCCTTGGAGTAACCCAATACGGTCAAATGACTGCTGGATCATACATGTATATTGGTCCGCAGGGCATAGTTCATGGTACAGCGATCACCGTGATGAATGCCTTTCGAAAAGTCTTGAAGATCGACGAATCGTCTAAAGGTAAAATATTCTTGACCGCGGGATTGGGAGGAATGAGTGGGGCCCAACCCAAAGCGGGCAATATAGCAGGATGCATCACTATTTGTGCCGAAGTAAATCCTGCGGCTGCAAGTAAAAGACACGATCAGGGCTGGGTTGATGAATTGATTACAGAAATCAATGAACTCATCTCTAGAACGCAAAAGGCTATAGCAGATAAAGAAGTGGTGTCTTTAGCCTTTGTCGGCAACGTGGTAGATGTCTGGGAGAAATTTAATGAGGAAGGTTTGTTTATTCATTTAGGTTCGGACCAAACCTCACTTCACAATCCTTGGGCAGGGGGTTATTACCCTGTGGGATTAAGTTTTGAAGAAGCAAATGATATGATGAGCGCTAATCCAAAAGCCTTTAAGGAAAAAGTAGAGGAGTCATTACGTAGACAGGTAAACGCCATCAACAAACATACCGCAAGGGGTACTTATTTTTTCGACTACGGAAATGCTTTCTTGTTAGAAGCTTCACGGGCAGGAGCTGATGTAATGGCGAAAAATAATATCGATTTTAAATATCCCTCCTACGTTCAAGATATTTTAGGGCCCATGTGCTTTGATTATGGTTTTGGCCCTTTTCGTTGGGTATGTACCTCCGGAAAACCCGAAGATTTACAAAAGACAGATGCCATTGCCTTAAAAGTAATGGAGCAAATTAAGACCGAAGCACCTGTAGAGATTCAGCAACAAATGCAGGATAATATAACATGGATACGCGAAGCTGAGCAAAATAAACTGGTGGTTGGTTCCCAAGCTCGTATTTTATATGCTGATGCCGAGGGCAGAGCCAAAATAGCAGAAGCCTTCAATAACGCTATTGGGGCAGGCGAAATCTCGGCCCCCGTAGTTTTGGGTCGCGACCATCATGACGTAAGCGGCACCGACTCTCCTTTTCGTGAAACCAGTAATATCTACGACGGGAGCAAATTCACTGCAGACATGGCCATTCATAATGTAATCGGTGACAGTTTTCGCGGTGCCACCTGGGTCTCTATTCACAATGGAGGAGGTGTTGGTTGGGGCGAGGTCACCAATGGCGGATTCGGCCTGGTTCTTGACGGCACGGAAGATGCAAGTAGGCGACTTAAAAGTATGCTTTTTTATGATGTCAATAACGGTATTTCGCGTAGAAGCTGGGCAAGGAATGAAGAGGCCTTGTTCGCAATTAAGCGCGAAATGAAACGTACTCCCCAATTGGAAGTGACACTACCGAATTTGGTAGATGATGAACTGTTGAACAACTTATATGATTGATTATGGCTATCTTAAAGAAACCAAATCCCGAAATCTGGAAAGGTCGAAAATCTGACCAACAACTTTATCTTCATGAAAAGGTCGCATTTGAGGCTATAGCATCGAATGTTGAAAACACCATGGCAATATTGGGATATGCCTGTGATGAAGGGGTAAAACGCAATCAAGGAAGAAAAGGTGCCTTGTCCGGACCAGATGCCATTAGGACCCAACTTGCCAAAATGCCGAATCACCTGGATGCAGAAATGAAGTTTGTGGATCATGGTACTATTGAATGTGGAAATGGTGATATGGAAGCTGCGCAAAACCTATTGAAACATGAGGTTTCACTACTTTTAGCGCATAAGGTTTTTCCAATATTAATAGGAGGTGGACATGAAATCGCCTATGGCCATTACAATGGCATCAGTAAATATATTGGAACAAACGAAACTATCGGAATAATAAACTTTGATGCCCATTTTGATTTGCGAACTAACGAAAATGGTAATAATTCCGGTACGCCTTTTTTTCAAATTGCAGAAGATTGTAAAGAAAATGGTAGTTCTTTCAATTACCTCTGTTTGGGCATTCGTAAAGATGCCAATAATAAAAACCTATTTGAAACTGCCCATGAATTAAATGTTGACTATTTAGAAAACAATAAATTTTCAATGGATCATGCCAAATCCATCGTCAGGAAAGTCTTGGACTTTATTCAAAAAGTTGACCACATTTATGTTACCATTGATTTGGACGGATTCTCATCAGCATATGCCCCAGGTGTTAGTGCACCTTCACCAATGGGCTTTACACCGACAATTGTTTTGGAAACTCTTGAGGTCCTTATGAAATCAAATAAATTGATAAGCATCGATATCGCTGAAATGAATCCTAAATATGATATTGATAATCAAACGGCCAAATTGGCTGCTTCATTGATACATCATATAATGCACAGCATAGCACCAATTTACTCTAACCAAGATTGGTAATATTTGCCATCATCAATATCCAAAGCAGCCTGTGTTAGTTGTAATGGTTTAAAAGTATCGATCATTACGGCTAGCTCCTCCGTTTTTGATTTGCCTATACTAGCTTCATAGGTGCCAGGATGTGGCCCGTGTGGAATACCTGCGGGGTGCAAAGAAATATAGCCCTTGTCAATATTGGTACGACTCATAAAATCACCATCGACATAATATAGCACCTCATCAGAATCTATATTTGAGTGGTTATACGGTGCTGGAATGGCCTCGGGATGGTAATCATACATGCGAGGTACAAATGAACAAATTACAAAGGTATTCGTCTCAAAAGTCTGATGCACTGGCGGGGGTTGATGTACTCTGCCTGTAATAGGTTCGAAATTGTGGATTGAAAATCCGTATGGGAAGTTGTAACCGTCCCAACCTACAACATCAAAGGGGTGTGAAGCATAAACCAAATGGTGTAATTGCCCTTGTTTCTTGACCTTAATAACAAACTCCCCTTTCTCATCGATAGTCTGTAAATTCTTGGGTAATTTAAAATCACGCTCACAGAAAGGTGAATGTTCCAAATGCTGCCCAAACCAATTGCGATATCTTTTTGGTGTGTAAATTGGGCTGTAAGATTCAGTTACCAAAAGACGATTATCCTCACTAGCAAATTCAATTTGATAAATCATTCCCCGGGGAATCAAAAGATAATCACCATATTCAAAAGATATTTCACCCAATAGTGTTTTCAAGGTACCAGTTCCTTTATGTATGAACAACAATTCATCAGCATCGGCATTTTTATAAAAGTAGTCGGTCATCGATTTTTTTGGTGCTGCCGAGGCCACATTTACATCGGAATTAAAAAGTACTATTTTCCGGCTTTCGAGATAATCATTCTCAGGCCGTACTTGAAATCCTTTTAATAATCTCGATTTAATATTATGGGGTACCGAAGCCTTGGGAGACACGTCCGTGGTTTCTCCTACTTCTTTGACCATAGTTGGCCTGTGCAAATGGTACATTAAGGCTGACATGCCGTCAAAACCTATGGTACCGAACAACTGCTCATAGTACAATGATCCATCAGGCTTTTTAAAAACTGTATGTCTCTTTTGAGGTATTTCACCCAAGGTATGATATAATGGCATAATTGTATTCTTAAATTATCTTCAATAAAAGTACGATAATCCATTATTTCAATAAACTTATTCGCCCTAAAAGGTTACGAATGACAATGCCATGAATAGCAATCCCTACAATATCGCGCAAAAAAAAAGCCTCCCATTATTGGAAAGCCTTTCATTGATTCATGCCATAAAGACATTTTCACAATAGCTTCAATCGAAATTGAAGCTCAACACAACACCGCAAATATACAAATGATTTTTGTATCACGTATCTAATAAACCACTATTTGACCCGCTATGCTTTTTTCTTATACGGACGAACGATCAAGCGGGCAGCCTTATCAAAATTTATGTAGTTATAGGCCCAGTTAAAAAAAACAATGACTCTATTGCGAAAACCAACTAAAGCCATTAGATGAACAAACATCCAGATAAACCAAGCAAAAAATCCACCAAATTTTGCATTCCGTAAATCTACCACCGCCTTGTTGCGACCTACCGTTGCCATAGTACCCTTATCATGGTACTTAAACGCCTTCATCTTTTTACCTTCGAGAAGGTTTTTAAGATTTTTTGCCAAATGCCCACCCTGTTGAATTGCGGGTTGGGCAACTTGTGGGTGCCCATTGGGATAAGTCTTGGACCGCATATAAGCAATGTCACCAATAGCAAAGATGTTCTTATAATCGGCTACTTGGTTAAATTCGTTGACTTTAAAACGATTAAGTCGTTCTACTAGCTTATCGTTTTCAAAGCCATTGATAACATCACCTGTAACACCAGCCGTCCAAATGAAGTTCTTGGTTCGCATAGTTTCCTGACTTTTCAAGATGAGGGTATCGCCATCATACTCTTGAACAATACTGTTCAAATGCACAACCACTCCTAATTTATTTAAAAATTGGTTGGCCTTTTTAGATGCTTTTTCACTCATGGACGGTAATACGCGCGGAGCTCCTTCAAACAAATGAATCTGCATTTCAGAAACATTTAAATGTCTATAATCCTTTGGAAACACATGATTCTTGAGCTCGGCAAATGCTCCCGCCAATTCTACCCCTGTTGGTCCAGCCCCAATTATGCAAAAATTCAGAAGGGCTCGTCGTTCTTCTATATCTTCACAGTCATCGGCCTTTTCAAAATTCTGGAGCATTAAACTACGAATATTCAATGCCTGCGGTACATTCTTCATAGGCATTGCATTCTTCTCTATATTCCTGTTACCAAAGAAATTGGTTCTTGTACCTGTAGCCATGACCAAGTAGTCAAATGTTAAACTGCCTATTGTAGTTGATACAGTTTGCTGTTCAGGGTCAATATGTTCAACTGTTGCCAGTCTAAAATGAAAATCATTGAGGTTTTTCAGGACTTTTCGCAAAGGATATGCAATTGAATCGGGTTCTAAACCACTTGTAGAAACTTGATATAATAAGGGCTGAAAAGTGTGATAATTGTGCTTATCTATCAACACGATCTGTAAATTATGATGTTTAAGTTTTTTCGCTAGGGAAATACCTGCAAATCCACCGCCAATAATTACAATTCGTTCTTTATCGGAATGTGGTATGTTCATGTACTCTTTCTGTAAAAATAATCATTCTTAATCGGTAAAATCGGACATTTAAGCCGTAACCGTATTTTCTCATTCCAAGGTTTAAAAACACATATTCAAGACAAGCGGTTTATCGATTTCATATATACCGAAAAATCCTACAATTGGTCGTATATAACTATAGAATACTTACATCCAAGCTATCTTTATAGGTAACCTTTTCATTTGAATCCGTATAAATATGCGATATAAAGCACTCATAGTATTCCTAAATACAGTTTTGTTACTTTCCTGCATGAAAGACGAAACCATAATAC
>JABDKZ010000336.1 GCA_013001935.1 Maribacter sp. | reverse complement strand
CTCCGTACCTTCTCCCCCTGATACTGCTGCATTTTGTCCATCTTGGTCATAATAACTGAACAATAATTCTATTTCTGCAGTTTCGAGCACTCGTTTTTGATAGCTGCCGGTGTTATCCTCTTGGGTAAAACCCCAATTAAACATTACCAAAAAAAATAGAAGACTAGGTATTTTCAAAGAAATATGTAGTTATATTATTGTTAGTAAGAAAAATAGTCGATCTGGATGGTCGGGGTAAGCTTTCTGTCAAATTCAAAAGTCATTAAAAATTAGTATTAGCGTTTTATCTAATTACACCCACAACCACCACCTGATTTACCACCATTGGCACCGGCTGCCGCCTCGCGATATATTTGAAAGTTAGTCTCAAACCGTTCGCAAGCCTTCGCACTCAACATCATTTCTTCATCATTCAGATACACTTTATCGTACTGTTTAACAACAACACAGGAAGTTGATAAAGCTGCAAAAAGTATTAGTAAGACCCCCTTTTTCATAAAATTAAAGTTACGGATTATTATCAAAATGAATTCCACTACTCTTATGAATTTTGTTATTATCATCAACTAATATGGCTTCAGGCTCCCCCAATTGATTTATCAAAAATAAACCTGCTTCCTTGCCCATAATGAAAACCGCTGTCGCCAAGGCATCGCATAGTTCCGCACTTTTGGCAAAAATGGAAACGCTATTCACACCCCTTGACGGATAGCCCGTTCGTGGATCAATAATATGGGAGTATTTTTTACCGTCAAAAACTACGAACCTCTCATAATTACCGGATGTGGCAACTGAAGATTCTACCACTGGAAGCCAAGAAAAAATCTTATCCTTACTAAGCGGATTGGCGATACCTATCAGCCATTTTTCCCCACTTGCTTTAGTTCCCCAGGTGGTCAAATCACCCGATGCATTGATAATCCCCGCCACTACTTGCTTCGACACCAACAGTTCTTTAACCTTATCTGCAGCATACCCCTTGCCAATAGCGCCAAAGGAAATTTTCATTCCTTTCTCTTTTAAGAATACCGTGTTATCCTTAGCATCCAATATGATTTTTTCATGCCCTACCTTGGCTATGGACCTTTTAATTTCTTCTTCTGTTGGTTTGTTCTTCATACTGCCATCAAACTTCCAAATCTTGTCCATTGAAGCATATGATATATCAAAAGCACCTTCGGTAATTTCTGAAATTTTTTTGGCCCTTTCGATTAACCTAAAAAGTTCGAAACTCACCTTAACGGGTTCAATTCCTGCATTTTTATTTATTAATGAGGTTTCCGAATCTGGGTTCCATGAAGAAATCAACTTTTCAATACGGGTAATTTCCGAAATAGCCTCATCGATATGTATATAACCTATTTCCTCATTTATTGCGACTACCGTAATATCGAAACGGCTTCCCATTAATTTTTGGGTTTTGTGTACCGTTACATACTTTCGTTCCTGTCCAAAACCTGCTATCACAAAAAATACAATGATCAGGGGAACAAATCTTTTCACTTTACAAAAGAGTTTAAAAGTGAGATGTATTGATCGGGGGAAAGCTTTTTAAAGCCAGTATTACCTAAAACCTCTGCCTTTGAATTTAATACCGCTACCAAAGGAAAATGGCCTTTGGGATTGTATAGTTCGGCTAATTTCTTGTTTTGCTCCTTTATTTCAAGGGGAAGTTTATTGGCTTTCTTTCTTGGAAAATCGGCCTTATACAAAACATAATGCTCATTTGAATAAGAAACGAATGCCTTGGATTGCCAAATATCCCTTTCCATTTTTATGCATGGGGCACACCAGTCCGAACCCGCAAACACCAGGACAATAGGTTTATTATTGCCTTGGGAAATTGACAAAGCCTCTTCAAAAGAAGATTCCCAATTCTGGGCCGAGCCTAAAACCGTGCATAGTAATGCCATTATGAAAGTCAATTTTTTCATTTTAAGTTTTAAGGCAATAAAGCTTATTCAAAAACCCGAAGTATGTCGCCGTTAAGCTCTGTATTATATATTTTCAAGGGTTTGGCAGCATTACTATCAACTTGGTTCAAAGGAGCTCCATCTAATGCAAATCTTGACCCATGTACATCACAATAAAAAATTCCACCATCATTTGTTAGAAATCGTACTTGATCATAAGACTGATGACTACAAACTTGGGTGGCGGCAACGAAGTTACCTTCAAGGTTCTTAACGACCACGACCAAGTTTTTTAGAATAAAACTACCATTATTGGCCAATTGAGCACCTTCTGTAGAATTTAAATCAATGGTAAAATCAATTCCTGTTGGGGTCTCAACAATATCACCGTTATCATCATCCTTTGAACATCCTTGCAAACAAGGAAAAGTCAATGCAAAGGCCGCACCAGCCCCTAAACTTCTAAGAAATTCTTTTCTTTCCATAGTAACCTATTTATTATAAAGAACGCAGTAATTGGGCTAATCGTATACCCTAATATTCAAAGGTGCCAAACTCACTCTTTATTGTGAGTTTCTTAGTAGTGTTATCCTCTACCCTGCCTATAATCCTGGCATCCACCCCAAAACGCTTTGAGATAGTAATCAAATCCTGTGCCACGGTCTCACTGGTATAAATTTCTAAACGATGCCCACAATTGAACACTTGGTACATTTCGTGCCAATCTGTTCCTGATTGTTCCTGAATTAACTTAAACAAAGGAGGTATTGGGAATAGGTTATTCTTTATGATATGAAGATCATCTATAAAATGAAGTATCTTGGTCTGTGCACCCCCACTACAATGAACCATTCCGCGAATGTCATCAGCGTTATATTTAGATAATATTTCCTTGACGATCGGCGCATAGGTTCGCGTAGGAGATAGTACTAATTTACCTGCATCAATAGGGGAATCCGGAACAGCATCGGTTAACTTCGTACTGCCGGAATAAACTAAGTCCTCGGGTACGGCGGCATCATAGCTTTCGGGATATTTATCAGCCAAATATTTTGAGAAAACATCATGACGGGCGGATGTTAAGCCGTTGCTTCCCATTCCGCCATTATATTCCTTTTCATAGGTGGCCTGTCCAAAAGACTCCAATCCTACAATGACGTCACCTGCCTTTATATTCGCATTATCTATGACATCCTCACGCTTTAATCTTGCCGTAACGGTTGAATCAACAATAATCGTACGAACCAAGTCACCTACATCGGCTGTTTCCCCTCCAGTGGAATGAATACGCATACCA
>JABDKZ010000332.1 GCA_013001935.1 Maribacter sp. | reverse complement strand
ATCCGTAGCAGATAACGGTATAGGGATTACAGATGATTTTATTGATAAGATTTTTGAACCAAAATTCACGACCAAAACCAGTGGTATGGGACTGGGATTGGGAATGGTCAAGAATATTGTTGAAACGTATAATGGAAGTATTGATTTTACATCCCAACCGGGTAAGGGTACTGTTTTTACTGTAATTTTTCCTAGGGAGCAACCAACTAATAATTAAACCAAATGAACTATAAAAACATTTTGGTGGAAATAGAAAGTACTATCGCCATCATAACTATAAACCGTCCTAACAAACTCAACGCACTTAACAGGGATACGATTAAAGAATTGCACCGGGCATTCTCAAAGTTGGAAAAGAACAGAAAAGTATTGGCAATAATTATTACAGGCAGCGGAGAAAAGGCTTTTGTTGCCGGGGCCGATATTTCAGAATTTGCCAATTTCTCTGTTAAAGAGGGAAAAAAATTAGCGGCAAAGGGCCAAGATTTACTTTTTGACTATATCGAAAACTTAGGTACCCCAGTAATTGCGGCTGTTAATGGTTTTGCCTTGGGAGGAGGGCTAGAACTGGCCATGGCCTGCCATTTTAGGGTGGCAAGCGACAATGCAAAAATGGGCTTGCCCGAAGTGTCTTTGGGAGTTATTCCAGGTTATGGGGGTACACAGCGTTTACCTCTACTGGTAGGTAAAGGCAGGGCAATGGAAATGATTATGACCGCAGGAATGATCAACGCAGAACAGGCCTTGGGTTATGGTCTGGTCAACCATGTCGTTCCCCAAGATGAATTATTACAGCTTTGCGAGAAAATAGCGTGTAAAATATCGAATAATTCCCCCGTTGCCATCAGCTATGCAATAAAAGCCGTAAATGATTGTTTTAACAATAGCATTAACGGATACGCCTCGGAGATTGATGCTTTTGGAAAATGTTTTGGAACCGATGACTTTAAGGAAGGAACCACGGCTTTTTTAGAAAAGCGTAAAGCCCATTTCCCTGGCAAATAGCTGTTTATAAAACCCTACTTATGAATTTTCGAAAAAGGTTTTCCTTGCTTTTTTTCTTTGCAGTTTCCTGCGCGATGACCGCACAGGATATTCCTTTTGATTTTACGATTGGAGAAAAATATAACGATAGGTATAAATTTTCGAACCTACTTACTATTTCTGAGGATGGTACCGGGGGCACGTTCTTGGTAAGATCTTACTATTCAGGGATTGTTCTTAAGCCCAAAGGTTATTTTATAGAGCATTATGATGCCAATATGCAATTGATAAATGAGTATAATTACAAACTGAGAGATGCGAACTTGGTTAATGGTTATGTTGCAAACGGACAGATTTACCTCATCTTTTTAAATTATGATCATGAGGCTTTTGCCTACGAATATTCAGTGCATCGTAGCCCGCTTTCTGGAATGAATTTTACAAAGGAGTCTTTATTGAAAATTTCATCACAGGAAGTATCAAACCCACTTGATAAGAACTATTATAATCGCAATTTTTCATCTGGCTTTACAACATCGGTTCTGTTCAATGCAAAAAAGAACGCTTTTGTTATCAGTACCCATTTCAAAAAGGGAAAAAACAACCAACATTTTATTTACCTGTTCAATGCCAACTTACAAAAAATAATAGCGCATGATTTTTCTGCCGAAGTAGAAGAGAAGAACTATGCTTTTGAAAATGTTGCTTTCTCCAATAATTGGGAGGAGGCCTACATCGTTGGCAAAGCTTATTTCAAGAAAAGACGTTTTCAAACAACTGAACGTAAATTCCAATATGAATTGATAAAGATATCGCGAAGTGGGGCCCAAACACAGACTTTTGATGTACCCGGAAAATTTTCAGAAGCTTTAATTCCGATAGTCAAGGGGGAAAATCTATTGTGTGTAGGTTTTTACGCGAATAGAAAGGACAATAGATATAACGGATTGGCATACTTTAATATAAACCCAAGAACGCTTACTGTTAACTCAAAAAAATATAGCCCTTTTTCCGAACAGTTTATGATGGATAAATTTGGTCGGGAAGAAGATAAGGTAATTAAGGATTTGGTCTTTAAAAATGTCGATGTTGCCAATGACGGAAGTATTCATTTTAATGCCGAAGAGTATTTTGTAACTAGGAGTGTACAGGCGAATTCAAGTGGTGGCAGACTTAAAGTTACCAGATACCATCACAACGATATTGTAAGTGCAAAACTAAGTGCAGCCGGGGATATGTTATGGGCCCGAAATATAAACAAGGCTGAGGTAACCCAAACTGATGGAGCCTATGCCTCGTACAGCTCCTATACGAAAGACGGTAACACCTACTTTTTTATAAGCACTTCCGCAGAAAATCCACAGCTTATGAGTGGTGATCGATTACTTTTTAAACAAGGTTTCAGCCGTAACCGAAATGTTTTTGTAATAAAGCTCGATGAAAATGGACATTTAAGTTATAAAAAGCTGATAGATGATAATGAAGCTCGGTTGCCATTAATGGTATCTTCGCCCTTGGTCAACCGTTTGGAAAACAAAATACTTTTCTACGCCAAAAGGGGAAGCAAGAAACAATTGGTGAAAGTATCGCTAAATTAACGCCATTTAGTATCATTATTAGGAAATAATCCATAAATTTGGAATAAATCCTATATTGAAAAATTCTAGTTATACCAAAGGCAGGGGTGCTCAACACCATGTTCCAAACAAGTTCATGCAATTCATTCACGAGTCCCGTGATGATTTTCTAGAATTTTGCCGTATTGAAGGTGAAGAAGTTCATAAGGCTAAAACCAATTACCTTCCTATTTTTCCTAAGACGATTGTAAACAAAGTTACAAGCCCAGATGTGGGAATGAAATTTTCGCTCAATCCCTATCAGGGCTGTGAACATGGATGTATTTATTGCTATGCAAGAAATACCCATGAATACTGGGGCTATGGTCCTGGATTGGACTTTGAAAAACAAATTTTGGTTAAAAATGATGCTCCTAGGCTTCTTGAGGAAAAATTGAAAAGCAAGACCTGGAAGGCGGAAACCATTGTGCTATCAGGAAATACTGATTGTTATCAACCTGCAGAAAAGAAATTCAACATTACAAGAGCCTGTCTACAGGTTTTTTTAAAGTACAAACACCCTGTGGGTATCATCACCAAAAATGCTTTGATATTAAAGGATTTAGATATTTTAAAGCAATTGGCAAAAGATAATTTGATAGGGGTAAATGTGTCGATAACTTCATTATCAGAAGATACCCGAAGCATATTGGAACCACGAACGGCAACCATTAAAAAACGGTTGGATACCATCAGAATACTTTCTGATAATGGCATTCCTGTAAATGCCATGTTGGCCCCGATAATCCCGGGTATCAATAGCCATGAAATATTGAATATGGCAAAAGCAGTTTCAGACCAAGGCGCACTCTCATTTGTGGTAGTATTGGTCCGCTTAAACGGGGCTATAGGCCAAATATTTACCGATTGGATTCGCAAAACAATGCCCCACAAAGCTGATAAGGTTCTTGCCTTGATTAAGGCCTGTCATGGCGGTTCTTTGAACGATAGTCGCATTGGAATCCGAGGTCGGGGAGAAGGCAAAATAGCACAACAAATA
>JABDKZ010000302.1 GCA_013001935.1 Maribacter sp. | reverse complement strand
CCCTCAATTATTCCAAAATTGACTAATTCAGTTAATCCTGTTTTGTATTCTATCCAAAGGCTGTCATTTGATTTCAACTTATAAATCCCCTCACCAAGAGTGCCACAAATAAGCGAATTATCAGAAGTGGAACACAATGATGTCACGGTTAAATAGTTGTCACTTTCTCGTAAGCCCGAATTGAATTCCGTCCATGTTAAACCATCATCGATTGATCTACGAACTCCTTGACCAAATCCTCCCGCGTAAATTGCATTGGCTGTTTCAACGAAAGACCATACGTAAAAATCGTTATCAACCTTGTCCCATGTTTTACCTAGATCGGTAGATCTGAGTGTGCCACCGGTAGCACCAACGAGTATTGTTCCGTTAGATGTTTTTATTGCTGTTCGGAATCGGTTCTTCTCATACTCTCCCATATTATACTTTAACCAGTCTTTTCCATTATTGGTAGAATAAAAAACTCCATCTCCTTGCGCACATGCAATAATTAAGTTCGCATCTATTTCATATATGAAGATCATTTCAGTTTTCAAATCAGAAATTGATTCCCATGTATCACCATTGTTTTCAGATCTCAAGACCACTCCATCTTCTGCCATTAGAATGTTTCCATTTGGCAATTTCACCAAACTGCCTAATTCTTTTTTGATTTGCTTCCATTCTCTAATAGGTTTCTTGGCCCGCCAAATACCAGATTCACCGCTAGCGAATAAGTAGTTATCGTTTTCAATAACCTGAAATACTGACCAATTCTCAATTTCTTTTCCTGTTTGATACCAGCTTTTACCTTTATTATTGGAAATAAAAATAGACGAAACATTACTGCCTGCAATTAGATGTTGGTCAGAGGTTGTTCTTATTAGTCTTATTTGTGAATCGTTTAAGCCCGTAGACTTCCATGTTTGTCCTAAATCAGTGGATTTAAAAATTCCTCTGTCCCCAATATTTATTGGATAACCTGTGCTAACAAATAGGGTGTTTTCAATAAGTGCTATGTCGCTCACTTTTGTAGTATCAGATATTCCATCATCAGATTTTGTCCAAGTTAGACCATCATCCTCAGATTTATAGATACCACCACCTATTGTTCTAGCTGCATCTTGCGGATCCCCAAATGAGGCGAATAATACTCCTTTCGTATCGACCATTGCTGAGACAGGAATTGAATCTGGTATACCAATAACGTTAGTAGACCATGTTAATCCATTATCCGCTGAGCGATGAAAATTATTTTCTCCAGTTCCTGAGGCGAATATTAATTCCGATTTCGGATTAAATACCCCTTTTATATTTTCTGCAGTAATAGAAGTTACTTTCCAATTAAGGCCATCGTCTTCCGATATGAAAACTCCTGTTTGAGTATCTTTTTGGGACCCATTCCTTGCGAATGTTGCCGAAGCAAAAATTTTACCATCAGAAATCTGTATAATTTTAAAAATGTATACATTATTTGCAAAACCGACATTAGTCCATGTTTCACCTTTATCAGTGGACCTGAAAATTCCGCCACGATAGGTGCCAACCAATATAGATCCGTCTTGTGTCTCCATCACCTCAAGTGGCATTTGCTGGAAATCAATCAATTCCCAGGTATTGCCTTGATCTTTTGATTTGTATAATTCCGATGTGCCAACATAGTAAATACCATCGGATGATTCCGCAAAACATCTTATTTGTGCCGATATGGGAGATGGCAGTTTGATCCATTCCGATTTTTGTTGATATTCTTGACATCCGAAAAAAACAGAACTAAAAAATAAAGGGGTTAATATTTTAAATAAATGACTCTTCATGTAAATAAGATATAACAATTGGATATAGTTCTGAACTATATCGCACTTATAAAAACTAAGATAGTACATCGAACAGTTATTGCATAAATTAATTGTCTAGCGATCTTCTCTGCAACTTTTGTGCAGTGTAAAGACCTATTTTGCAGCATAGAAACCAGGGTTGTATGCTTACAAAAGTTTTTGGAAGTGCTGTTTTTGGGGTAGAGGCAACCACAATTACGGTCGAGGTTAATGTAAATAGGGGAGTTGGCTATCATTTGGTAGGGCTCCCAGATAATGCCATAAAAGAAAGTAATTACCGCATAGCCGCAGCTTTATTGAACAACGGCTATAAAATTCCAGGGAAGAAAATCACCATTAATATGGCTCCTGCAGATTTAAGAAAAGAAGGGTCGGCTTATGACTTGACCCTTGCCTTGGGCATTTTGACGGCTTCGGGTCAAATACAGTCCGAAAACCTAGAAAAGTATATTATCATGGGCGAACTATCCCTGGACGGCAGTTTGCAACCCATTAAGGGTGCGTTGCCAATAGCCATAAAGGCCAGGGAAGAAGGGTTTACAGGTTTTATTTTACCTACTGACAATGCCAAGGAAGCGGCCATAGTTTCCGATTTGAAAGTGTATGGTGTGGAAAATATCAAAGCCGTGATCAACTTCTTTGATACCGGTAGTCCTTTGGAACAAACTATTGTCGATACCAGAGCAGAGTTTTATAAAAACCTGGATTTTCCTGAATTCGATTTTTCTGATGTAAAAGGACAGGAAAGTATAAAGCGTTGTATGGAAATTGCGGCTGCAGGCGGACATAATATTATTTTGATTGGTCCTCCCGGGGCGGGTAAAACCATGCTCGCCAAACGACTACCTTCCATTTTGCCACCAATGACCTTACAGGAGGCCTTGGAAACCACAAAAATTCACTCCGTTGTGGGTAAGATCAAGAATATGGGGCTGATGAACCAACGGCCCTTTCGGAGTCCCCACCATACCATATCGGATGTGGCCCTCGTCGGCGGGGGTGCCTATCCCCAACCCGGGGAAATCTCACTCTCCCATAACGGGGTTTTGTTTTTGGATGAATTGCCGGAGTTTAAACGAGGGGTGCTTGAGGTGATGCGACAACCTTTGGAAGATCGTGAGGTGACTATTTCACGGGCACGCTTCACGGTTACCTATCCCAGTAGTTTTATGTTGGTTGCGAGTATGAACCCAAGTC
>JABDKZ010000277.1 GCA_013001935.1 Maribacter sp. | reverse complement strand
TTGGTAAGTCAGCGTACAAAGCTTTCTGCCTATTTTGTATTGAATTTTTTATCTGTTTTCTTTGCCAGTTATGTATCGTTTAGGGCGGTCTTATTTTTCGCTGCGTATATATTTGGCATATGGTTCTATTCCCATAAATTAAAAAAAGTGCCTTTTCTCGGAAATTTTGTTTCGGCAACATTGGCTATTGCACCTTTCTTTGCGGTTTTCGTTTATTATAAGAATTTTGAAACGGTCATTTTTGTACATGCCATGTTTCTCTTTTTGTTGATTTTGGCCCGCGAGATGATAAAGGATATGGAAAATATTGCCGGTGATATGGCTCAGAATTATAGGACAATACCGGTGCTATATGGTGTAAATTTTTCAAAGGCCTGTATAACATTTTTAATAATATTGACCCTTATTCCATCGCTATTGCTGATCACTTATTTTGATGTTGGCTATATGTACCTCTACTTTTATGGTTGTATTCTATTGTTAGGTCTTTTTATAATTCAACTTTGGTATTCAAACATAAAAATTCATTATATATGGTTACATAATATTTTGAAATTGATAATCATTGTTGGCGTTTTTAGTATCTTATTGATTAATATAGACTTGGTATTAAACCGTATTTTATAATGGATAATTTATTAAAGGTTGCCCTTGCACAAATTTCCCCAATTTGGCTCGATAAAAAGGCAACGTTACAAAAAATTGAAACTACAATTAATGAGGCGGCCAAAGAGAAGGCTGAATTGGTCGTTTTTGGTGAGGCGCTTTTGCCAGGATACCCTTTTTGGTTGGCTTTGACAAATGGGGCTGCTTGGGATTTAAAGCACAATAAAGAACTTCATGCCCATTACGCACGGAATGCAATCCAAATTGAAGCAGGCGAATTAGATACTATTTGCAAATTAGCCAAATCTAATGGGTTATGTGTTTATTTAGGGATTATAGAACGCGCTAAAGACCGCGGTGGGCACAGCTTATATTGTTCATTGGTTTATATTAATCAGAACGGTGAAGTAAAATCAGTTCATCGCAAGCTGCAACCTACCTATGATGAAAGGTTAACCTGGTCTCCAGGTGATGGCAACGGGCTGCAAGTACATCCCCTAAAACAATTTACTGTAGGCGGGCTCAATTGTTGGGAGAATTGGATGCCGTTACCGCGAACTGCCTTATACGCTCAAGGTGAAAACCTACATATTGCGGTTTGGCCGGGGAGTGAACACAATACAAAAGACATTACAAGGTTCATAGCGCGGGAATCAAGGAGTTTTGTGGTTTCTGTTTCATCATTAATGCGAAAGGAAGACTTTCCTGATAGTACTCCCTATCTTAATGAAATTTTGAAAAAAGCACCCGATGTATTGGCCAATGGAGGTTCCTGTATCGCCGGACCAGATGGGGAATGGCTCATAGAACCAGTTCTTCATAAAGAAGGTCTCATTTATCATATGCTCGATTTTAACCGCGTATATGAAGAACGGCAGAATTTTGATCCCGTTGGGCATTATTCACGACCTGATGTCACTAAGCTCATTGTTAATCGTGAACGGCAGTCTACTATAGCTTTCGAAGGTTGATTTTTATTGGATATTACTGTGAAGGCAGGAATCCATTTCATTACATTTGCAAAAATTTATAGCGTTATGGGGCGGTCAGATTCAAATAAAGGCAAAAAGCCTAGGGGTAGTAAAAGCGGAACATTAGGTAAAAAAAACTTTTCTCGGGGAAATGCGCCAAAAAGAAATAGTGTACCAACCAAACAGTCCTCTGATCCTGATTTAATTCGCTTAAACAAGTACGTTGCCAATTCAGGGGTATGTTCACGTAGGGATGCCGATATCTACATAGCTGCCGGTAATATCACGGTTAATGGTAAGGCCGTAACCGAAATGGGCTTTAAGGTCAGAAAGACCGATGTGGTAAAATTCGATGGCCGTTTGTTAAACCCAGAAAAGAAAGAGTATGTGCTATTAAATAAACCCAAGGACTTTTCTACTACAGTTCGTGATGAACGCGGAAGACGAAATGTAAATGGGCTGATTTCGAATGCATCAAAGTCAAAATTGTTACCTGTTGATAAGATGGACAAGGATGCCACTGGTCTCTTATTGTTTACCAACGATGGCGATATGACCAAGCGATTGAAAAGTCCAAAAAACGGACTCCGTAAAATATATCACGTGGTGTTGAACAAAGACCTTCGCAGTGCTGATTTAAAGAAAATACAGGAAGGCGTTGTCTTGGATGAAAAGCCTGTTCGTGTACAAGAAATAAGTTTCATAGACAATGCCCCAAAACGGGAAGTGGGAATAGAGATATACAGTTCAAAAAACAAAATTGTAAATCGTATTTTCGAGCATTTGGAATATGAAGTAGTTCGAATAGACCGCGTTATTTATGCTGGATTGACGAAAAAAGACCTACCTCGTGGGCATTGGCGGTATTTAACCGATCAAGAGATTATTAATTTGGGAATGATTAAATAAGTTTCCCCATCTTATCTTTAATCTCTTGTAAGCACAAATCACCTATACTGCATTTACAAATGCTTTTAAGCTACCCTCTTTGGTCAAACCTGCCCGCCAACCTTTAGATAGTTGATGGCAGGCGGGGAGGGGAATGAATCCCGCCTTGAGCGGGAGAAAGGGGAGATTGAAAGCTACAAGCTTGGTTGGATACAATTAAGCATATCATGTTACAATTAAGGGTAATCAATCCCTCCGTCCTGACAGTATGGTCAGGACACCTCCCTTTATCCAAAGGGAGGAGCTTTTCTAGTTTTTGAAATTATCTTTTATTTCCAATAATACGGATTTCAAATTGTCAAATACCATTTTGTTTTCGAACCTAATGACTGTGTATCCTAAACTGCTTAAAAATGAAGTTCTTTTTTCATCATAATCTTCCGCAGCGTGGTTATTGTGCACTTCTCCATCAAGCTCAACTATCAGTTTTTCAGATGCACAATAAAAATCGACGATATATCTGGCAATACTATGCTGCTTTACAAATCGTCTACCATCCAGTTGTTTCGCCTTCAAATGTTTCCATAGAAATGCCTCGGCAGGGGTTAAGTTAGACCTAAGTACCTTGCGTAGAGGCAATAGTTCTTTTTTGCTATGTAACCTATCACTTTTCATTTATCTCTAATACCTTTGTCATCTTCTCTCGAATTTCCTCTAAACAAAGGTTGCCCAAACTGCCTTCATGGGAATGTTCAATATCGCGTTTTGGGGTAAAAGTACCTGCATTGATTTCTAATCCCATTTTTTTATAGGCATCCCTAAATGGCATGCCATTTTGCACCAACTCATTTAAGGAATCAACGCTAAAAAGGTAATCGTATTTTGGATCTTCCAAAATATTTCGATTCACCTTTATTTCCTTCAAACTAAAAGTCAGAATCTCTAAGCAGGCTTTTAAATCCTGGATTGCCGGAACGATTACTTCCTTGACCAATTGAAGATCTCGATGATAACCACTGGGAAGATTATTGGTGATCAATGTCAATTGGTTGGGAACCGCCTGTAGCTTATTACATTTGGCGCGCACCAATTCAAAAACATCAGGATTCTTTTTATGCGGCATAATACTGCTACCCGTCGTTAATTCATCAGGGAATGAAATGAAATCAAAATTTTGGTTCATGTAAAGGCAAATGTCCATTGCCATTTTAGATAATGTATTTGCTATACTACTCATTCCAAAAGCAGTGGCTTTTTCTATCTTTCCACGACCCATTTGGGCAGCTACCACATTGTATTTTAAAGTTTCGAAACCCATTTCTTCAGTAGTGAAACTTCTGTCAATAGGAAAGGAACTTCCATAACCGGCGGCACTTCCAAGTGGGTTTTGATCCGCAATTTTGAAAGCAGCATCGATAAAATATAGATCATCTATCAAACTTTCAGCATAGGCGGAAAACCAAAGTCCAAAAGAGGAGGGCATAGCTATTTGCAAATGTGTATATCCGGGAAGCAATACATTTTTGTGTTCCTCAGCCAAATCCATAAGC
>JABDKZ010000034.1 GCA_013001935.1 Maribacter sp. | reverse complement strand
GTATTCATGGGCATCACATTATTTATAAAGCTCACTGAAGCTGTTTTCAATTCATCCAAACTACTACTTAGCACACTATTGCTTAGGTCCAAGACCAAAATGGTGTTTGTATTGAATATTTGGGCATTCGAAGAGATCCGTGCAAAAGATTCCGATTTTGATATGGTATTGAAACATTCATCGTTGCGTCCTTGCTCATAAATGGTGAATTTATCTGCATCCAGTCCTGCAACTGGGTTGCCTTCCGTATCAGATACCTTAAATAAAATAGATACTTTTCCAGGGAGCGTAGTGTATTGTTCTTGAATGGATAAGATCAAATCACTTTCCCCAAGATCAAGGCAATCGTCTACAGGTATACCCTTACCTAGGCCATCCCCAAAATTAAGATCGAGGCTTACATCATCATCGGCATTACTACAGGAAAAGGACAAAAACAATAGGGAGAAAATACTAAAATACTTAATACAGGATTTCATTTTCATTATTTAGTGGTTCAACACTCAGAACGTTCAAATGATTGTTAAATTATACCCCAAAAGAAAAAGTTTGTTAAATCTTGTTAAAGTAAAAATCAATGCTATTTAATCGATTAAATTAGAAGTGAAATAATTTCAGAAGGAATTCAATACTGTTTTATTGCTATTTTTAATTCGCTATATATTTTTATAAGAAAAACTTTTTAAACAAGTTTATTAATGACGCACGAACTCAAATCAATTTTAGCGGCATACGGAGTTGCCAAGGAGAACAAAATGAAAACTGTTTTGGCTACCGTTGTAGCCTTGGAAGGATCTTCTTATCGGCGTCCCGGTGTGCGTATGTTGATTCGCGAAGACGGCCTAGCTACAGGAGCAGTAAGCGGGGGTTGTGTCGAAAAGGAAGTTATTCATCAAGCCCAATCTGTGTTTGATGATGGCATATCAAAAATGATGACCTATGATGGTCGTTATAGATTGGGATGTGAAGGTTTGTTGTTCATTATGATAGAACCTTTTGAGCCGAATGCTGTTTTCATAGATGCTTTTAAGGAGAATTTAATAAAACGAAATCTTCTGCAAATTTCATGTTATTATTCAAAAACGGAAGGAGGCAATGCGTCGTTCGGTTCTGTACTTGCAATAGGTTCGGATAAATTTGCCCTTCGGGCTCATTTTGAGCAAGTTGCTAAGCTACAGGTTTTCAAACAAGAAATGGAGCCTTGTTTTAAATTACTCATTATCGGCGCTGAACACGATGCTGTGCAATTAGCTTCTTATGCGGCCCTTACTGGTTGGGAAGTAACTGTGGTGGCCACACCAACTGAAGAAAAAACCTTAAATGATTTTCCGGGTGCGCAGGAATTACTTTGTGTAAACCCAGAAAATTTGGAGGTGGAAGCCATAGACAATCAGACTGCTGTGCTACTAATGACCCATAGTTATGTGAAGGATTTAAAATATCTAATGAGGATCAGGAATACCCGTCCTGCTTATTTGGGGATTTTAGGCCCTACGAAAAGAAGGGAAAAGCTCTTGAACGAATTAATTGAACGGGAACCTGAAATCAATGATTCCTTTTTTGACAATGTTTATGGCCCGGCAGGATTGAACATCGGGGCAGAGACAGCCCAAGAAATCGGTATCGCGATTTTGGCCGAAATTTTAGCAGTTGTCCGAAAGCAAAAACCTATCATGTTGAAACATAAAACAAGTCCCATTCACAATTAATGTCGGAAACTGAACATATAGCCCTAGTTATTTTAGCAGCGGGTGAGTCCTCACGCATGCAACAAACCAAACAACTGCTACCATGGGGCAAGTCCACACTTTTGGGGAAGGCAATAGATACGGCCTCACATAGTACGACTACTAAGGTATATGTTGTTCTGGGAGCCAAGGCGGATGCGATTAAGGAACAGGTCAATTCAACCGGGGTGCATTGGGTTGTGAACAATAATTGGAAGAAAGGCATGGGTTCCTCCATTTCTTGTGCAATGAAACACCTAATGAAAGCGAAATCTGATTATCGTGCTGTGCTTGTCATGCTTTGTGATCAACCTTTTATTGATGCAACATATCTTTCCCAAATGATTGCTATTTTTAAACAAGCCGATAAAGGAATTGTAGCAACGAGGTATAATGATAAATTTGGTGTCCCAGCATTGTTTGATAAAAAGTATTTTGGGCAGTTGACCAAATTAGAGGGCCATGAAGGCGCCAAATTAGTAATCGCCAATAATTCAAATGACATTATTGGTATAAAACCCAATGGGAAAGAAATAGATCTGGATACCTGGGATGAATATAAGCAAGCATTGAAAAACTTAGAATAACATATTCAACAAACATATTTTAAATGAATTACAAGTACTTATTTCTTTCGACATCAACCCTTCTTTTGTCTTTTACCCTTGGTTATACCCAAGATATGGGATTTGAGGAATACAATCCTAAATCAACTTTGGTGGTTCCCGTAAATGAGGTAAAGAGGGCGAAATTTCCTTTTATTGATGTGCATAGTCACCAAAGAGACATGTCTGCTAATGCCTTAGCAGCCTTAGTAAAGGATATGGATGCACTTAATGAAGGTATCATGGTAAACCTCAGTGGTGGATCAGGAGAACGTATAAATACGATGTTAC
>JABDKZ010000264.1 GCA_013001935.1 Maribacter sp. | reverse complement strand
CGATCACCATCTTTATGCGGAAGAAATAGACTGATTAGTCAGAAGTCAGAAGTATCTATGTTGTTTGGCTTGCGGCTTGCCACCATTTAAAAACTACCATCCCCCAGAGGCACCGCCACCGCCGAATCCGCCACCGCCAAAGCCGCCACCGAAGCCTCCACCTCCTCCGAAACTACCACCGCTGCCAAATCCTCCACGAGAACCTCCACCACCAAAACCACCACGCCCCATATTACTGAGGATGATGATATCCCAAAGGTCTAAGCCCGACTTTCTGCCGCCTCCTCTTCCGCCTTTATTTCTTCGGTTTCGACTAGATAGAATGATCAATATCACAATAAAAATAATGATAGGCAGTAATGCCTCAAACGGAAAACCTTGATTATCATCAAATGATCTTTCTTCCTTAAATTCACCGTTCAAGACTTGAAAAATAGCATCGGCCCCCTTATTCAATCCGCCATAGTAATCATCCTGTTTAAACTGGGGAATAATTACATTTTCAATAATACGGCGCGACATGGCATCGGTAAGTGAGCCTTCAACGCCATAGCCGGTATTGATCGCGATTCTTCGATCATCCTTAGCCAATAATACTAGGATGCCATTATCTTTTCCTTCTTGCCCAATACCCCATTTTTGACCCCATTGTGCTCCTAGATAGTTGATATTCTCACCTTCGGTAGAACTAATAATTGCCATTACGATTTGCGTAGAGGTGCTGTCGGAATAACGAATGAGTTTCTGCTCTAAATTCTTTTCCTGACTCTCGGGAAGCAGGTTTATATAATCATAAACACTGGTTTCTAACTGCGGTTTTTCAGGAATTTGAAACTGGGCGAACGAAAGGGAACACCAAAATAGAACCCATAGGGGTAAACTAGTTTTTAGATATCTCATTGCTCAATTCATTAGCATTGCCATGCTCCCAGGGGAAATGTGCTTCCAGCTCTTTGCCAGCCTTTAATATTCCATCTATAAGTCCTTGTTTGAACCTGCCTTTCTTAAAGTGGGATTGAATAGCATCGCGTGTAGTATCCCAGAAATTTTCAGGTACTACCTGGTCTATACCCCGGTCACCATAAATACAAAATTTCTTGTCGGTAACGGCGACATATATGAGCACGCCATTTTCTTGCTTGGTATTATCCATTTTCAATAGATGGAAAACCGTTTTAGCACGATTAAAATGGTTGTTACCAGTATGTGCCTCTATATGTACGCGAATTTCACCTGAAGTATTTTTTTCAGCCTCAAGAATGGCCTGAACAATTTCCTGCTCTTCTTTCGTCGTTAAAAAATCTTCTACCTTGGACATAGTTTGATTTAGTTAAAATCAAATTCAACCTCCGGGGCTTGTTCGGCACCAGCCTCAGACTTAAAATAAGCGAGCTCGTCGAAATTCAATAATCCCGCCAATAGTGAGTTTGGAAAGGTTTTTACATGGTTGTTGTAAGGTTCAATGGTAGCATTGAAACGGTCACGGGCAACATTGATTCTGTTCTCGGTACCTTCTAACTGTGATTGTAATTCTAAAAAGTTCTGATTTGCCTTAAGATCTGGGTAACGCTCTACCGTAACCAGTAGACTTTTTAAAGCGCCACTCAATCCGCCTTGAACCTCATTGAACTTAGCCAATTGATCCGGTGTAATATTAGTTGGGTCTATAGAAACTGAAGTTGCTTTTGCCCTTGCCTCAATGACATCGGTCAAAGTACCTCTTTCAAAATCGGCAGCACCTTGTACCGTTTTGACCAAATTATCTATTAGGTCATTTCTTCGTTGATAGGAACTTTCAACATTGGCCCAGGTTTTGGTCGATGCTTCTTTTAATTTAATTGCCGTATTGTTGAAGCCAACGCCCCATTGATATAGTCCAAATGCAATTACCCCAAGAATGACCAAGGGTATTAACCATTTTTTCATGATAGTGTGTATTAGAAGTTATTTATAGTTGCTCTTTAATCTTAACAAGCTCACTTTTGACGTGTTCCAATTTTTGGATGATATCAAAATTAGATAAGGTCTTTTGTCTTTCTTCCTTTAAGTGGGTCTTGGCACCTTCGAGTGTAAATCCGCGTTCTTTTACCAAATGGTAAATCAACTGAAGGTTTTTGATATCCTGTGGGGTAAATTTGCGATTGCCCTTTGCATTTTTCTTAGGTTTTAATGCATCGAATTCTTTCTCCCAAAATCGTATCAATGAGGTGTTCACCCCGAAGGCCCTGGCTACTTCGCCAATGCCATAATAACGTTTTTCAGGTAATTCTACATGCATTAATCCAGGGATTGGTTTTCTTGATTAGCGAATTTCAACATATTCTCAAATTCCTTAGGAGTTAAACTACCATAATAGAAATTTATAGGATTGATCTTATCTTTATCTTTCCAAACCTCGTAATGTAGATGAGGTGCTTCGGAACGGCCTGTATTGCCTACAAATCCTATTAAATCACCTCGCTTTACTTTCTGGCCTCTTTTAACATTGTAATTGCTCAAATGGGCATAAAGACTTAGATAACCATAACCATGGTCAATTCGTATATGTTTGCCGAAACCAGATGCTCTATTATCAGCTCTAGTAACCTTGCCATCCCCTGCAGCGTAGATCGGAGAGCCTTTGGGGGCGGTAAAATCCATGCCCCAATGCATTTTTCTAGCCTTGGTAAAAGGATCGGAGCGCCAACCATAACCCGATGCCATTCTTGTTAAATCCTCATTGTTGATGGGTTGTATGGCCGGTATGGCAGCCAGTAATTTTTCCTTCTCTTCGGCCAATTTTGTAATCTCATCCAGGGATTTGGATTGGATTGTCATTTGTTTTTTTATAATATCGAGACGTTTAGTAGTGGCAATGACCATTTCAGAATTATTGAAGCCTTCTAGAGCCTTATAGCGATTTACACCACCAAAACCTGCCCTACGTTGCTCTTCAGGAATAGGGTTGGCTTCAAAATACAATCTGTAGATGTTGTTATCCCTATCTTCTACATTGGCCAAAACGTGCTCGATCTGCTCCATTTTCTTATTGAGAAGCTCAAACTGCAATTCATAGTTTTTTACTTCGCGTTGAAGCGATAATTCCCGGGGTGTATTAATTAAATTCGTGTTTAATAACAGGATTAAAGAAAGTAGTCCAAAAAGAAATGAACCCAAAAAGAAAAAAGCAATATTGCGATAACGCTTGGATTTTTTCGGTTCTATTTTCCGGTACGAAAGTGTGTCCGGATCGTAATAATATTTTACTTTAGACATGAATGGATTTTATCCTATTTTTGTGCTTTCGTTTTAACATAACAAACAAATATAAAAATTGTTTTGCACAATTTGTTAAAATTAATAAAACCTTACCAATTTAAATGAATTCCAAGGAAATCAGGTCTCACTTTTTAAACTTCTTTAAGGAAAAGAACCACAAGATTGTACCCTCAGCGCCCATGGTCATAAAAGATGATCCCACGTTGATGTTCACCAATGCGGGTATGAACCAGTTTAAAGAGTTCTTTTTAGGCAATAGTGCTTCCCAAAATCCTAGGATAGCCGATACCCAAAAATGTTTACGGGTTAGTGGCAAACATAATGATTTGGAAGAAGTGGGTAAGGATACTTATCACCATACCATGTTCGAGATGTTGGGCAATTGGAGTTTTGGTGACTATTTCAAGAAAGAGGCGATTGCGTGGGCATGGGAATTATTGACCGATAGATTAAAAATTGATAAGGACAGTCTTTATGTCTCGGTTTTTGAAGGAAGCAGTGATGCCGATAAGCTCGAAATGGATAATGAGGCTTATGATTTGTGGAGTTCCATAGTATCCAAAGATCGGATTATCTTGGGTAATAAAAATGATAATTTCTGGGAAATGGGTGATCAGGGACCCTGTGGCCCTTGTTCTGAAATTCATGTAGATATCCGTTCGAAGGAAGAAAAGGCCAAAATTCCGGGAGCTTCCTTGGTGAACAAAGACCATCCGCTGGTCGTTGAAATCTGGAACCTGGTTTTCATGCAATACAATCGAAAGGCCGATGGTTCATTGGAGGCCTTACCTGAAAAACATGTAGATACCGGAATGGGTTTCGAACGATTATGCATGGTATTACAGGGGGTTCAGTCTAATTACGATACTGATGTGTTTACCCCGCTCATAAAGGAAATAGAGATCATCACAAATTCCAAGTATGGTAAGAAAGAGGAAACCAACATTGCCATTCGCGTAATAGCAGACCATATTCGTGCAGTTTCTTTTTCGATAGCAGATGGGCAATTGCCCAGTAATACGGGTGCTGGTTACGTTATTCGCAGAATTCTAAGAAGGGCTATTCGCTATGGATTCACCTACTTAAATACCAAAGAACCTTTTATGTACCGCTTGGTAAAGGTTCTGGCCGAAACCATGGGCGAGGCTTTTCCAGAATTACGAGATCAACACCAGTTGATTGAGAATGTAGTCCAAGAAGAGGAGAATTCTTTTCTAAAGACCCTGGAACAGGGATTGGTTTTATTAGACAGTGTTGTCGTTAAAACAAAAGGAAAAGAAGTAGATGGGCGTAAGGCTTTTGAGCTCTATGATACCTACGGTTTCCCAATTGACCTAACCGCATTGATATTGGAAGAAAAAGGGTATACCCTTGATGAAAAGGGCTTTCATGAGGCCATGCAGGAACAGAAAAACCGCTCTAGATCGGCTTCCGAAATAGCCAAGGAAGACTGGGAGATTATTTCGACGGATTCAGATCAAGAATTCGTGGGTTATGATGTACTGGATGCCAATGTAAAGGTTATCAAGTATAGAAAGGTAACTTCAAAAAAAGAAGGGGAGCAATATCAGTTGGTATTCAATCTAACGCCATTTTATCCCGAAGGTGGGGGTCAGGTGGGTGACAAGGGGTATTTAGAGGCATCAAATGGTGACGTGATCTACATCCTGGATACGAAGAAGGAAAATAACGAAATTGTTCATTTCACTAAAAACTTGCCTAAGAAAATCACTGAAACCTTAAAGGCCGTAGTAGATAAGAAACAACGACAAAGAACAGAGGCAAATCACACCGCAACGCATTTATTGCACCAAGCACTGCGGGAAGTTTTAGGTACCCATGTAGAGCAGAAAGGTTCGGCAGTACATTCAAAGTATTTAAGATTTGATTTTTCGCACTTTGCTAAATTAAAGGTTGAAGAGTTGCGGGCCGTAGAGAATTTTGTCAATGCTAGGATTGATGGGCAATTGCCATTGCAAGAAAATAGAAGTGTACCCATGGAGGATGCCTTGAAAGAAGGTGCGATGGCCTTATTTGGTGAAAAATATGGCGATGCTGTACGCACCGTTCGCTTTGGACAGTCTATTGAATTATGCGGTGGCACCCATGTAAAACATACGGGAGACATTTGGCATTTCAAGATTAAATCTGAAGGGGCGGTAGCGGCTGGAATACGCAGGATAGAAGCCATCACCTATGATGCTGTAAAGGATTTCTACTTTCAGAACAACAGAAGCTTGTACGAAATCAAGGATTTACTCAATAATGCACAGGATCCGGTAAAAGCTGTGGAAGCTTTACAGAAAGAAAATACAAAATTGAAAAAAGAGGTTGAGAACCTATTGAAAGATAAGGCCAAAAACTTAAAGGGGGAGCTATTTGATGGGCTTGAAGAAATAAATGGAATTCAGTTCTTGGCCAAAGAAGTGGATTTGGATGCTGCAGGCATCAAAGACCTGTCCTTTGACATGGGAAGTAAAAGAGACGATCTCTTCTTGGTATTCGGCACTGAGCAAAACGGAAAGGCACTGCTCTCTTGTTATATATCAAAAGCATTAGTGGCACAAAAGAATTTAAATGCAGGTACTATTATCCGTGAATTGGGTAAATACATCCAAGGTGGGGGCGGTGGCCAACCATTCTTTGCAACGGCAGGGGGTAAAGACCCTAACGGTATAAAAGAGGCTCTGGAAAAAGCAAAAGAATACCTTAGCTAGCACAATGAAACTCCAAACGCAGGTGCCATTACAACGGGCTGAGCATCAATTTGATTATCAGAATCAATTGTTGTTATTGGGTTCTTGTTTTGTTGAAAATATTGGGAAAAAACTCGATTACCACAAGTTTAGATCACTACAAAATCCGTTTGGGATTTTATTTCATCCTAAAGCCATTGAGAACCTTTTGTCCAAATCAATCCAGGATTTCAACTATACTTCCAAAGATATCTTTTATCGGAATGAGCGCTGGCATTGTTTTGATGCACACTCTGATCTTAGCGATGTTTCAAAAGAGGAATTAGTCCGAAAATTAAATGACGGCCTTAAAGATACCCGGCACCAAATCTCAGAGTCATCCCATATAATCCTCACTTTGGGCACTGCCTGGGTCTATCTTAATAAAGCTACGAACCTTAGTGTTGCAAGTTGCCATAAAGTACCACAAACTGAATTCTCTAAAGAATTACTTTCAGTAGAAGATATTGTCACGAGCCTTGAGAACAGCATTGGGTTCATTAAATCAGCGAATGCAAAGGCCAATATCATATTTACAGTATCCCCGGTTCGGCATCTTAAGGATGGATTTGTTGAAAACCAACGAAGTAAGGCCCATTTGATTACCGCAATTAACCACTTATTAGATGATAATGTCACCCTGAGCGCAGTAGAAGGGTATTTCCCTTCCTATGAAATCATGATGGACGAGCTTCGTGATTACCGCTTTTATAAGACCGATATGGTACATCCCAACGACTTGGCTATAGACTATATCTGGGAGCGATTCAAAAGTGTAT
>JABDKZ010000215.1 GCA_013001935.1 Maribacter sp. | reverse complement strand
ACGCAGGGGGTCGCGAGTTCGAGTCTCGTCCAGACCGCTATGAAGTAGAATCCTTCACACAAAGTGTGAGGGATTTTTTTATATTCTATAGGGCTTATAATAACTAATTCAATTAAGTTTTCGCTTCAACTTAGCAAGGCCGATTGATCCAAAAAGCACCTTCAGTTTCAAACCCTTTCAGACATCCAATTAAACTCGGTGGGTTTTTTGAACAAATTCTGTCGTTAATAAAATCCATTCTTTTTGCATCATTCCTATTTATACCACTTCCTCCTCCTAGTGCATACTTAGCATGTATAGCTGCCACTTTTCTGGCTTCAAACTTGATCAGGTCAATATGAAATTTGAGCTTATTGTATATTTCTTTGTTTGGGGTATTTAATAATAGCTCCTTAAGTAAAACTGTTCTTAAATGTGGTAATAGGTATTCATTATACTTATCATTTGGACTTGTATACATAAAAAATCGGTCATCATAATTTAAATAAGTAAGTTTGGATGCAATACATTTTATCTCTTTCTCTATATCGGTTCCTTTAATTTTTCTATCTTTTTTTACCTCATTTAAGATTATACCTTTTAATTTTTTTAAGTCCTCATCCAAAACACGATCATAATAAGTAAGACCTATTTGAACCCTGCGATTGCTTTCACTTCGTCCAGTAGTTGATTCAACCGGATCACTTTCTCCTTGTGGAACTATATGTATTTCAATGCCTTTAATAGGGCCAAGAAATTTCTTCAAGTAATTGTAAACTTCCGTTGCTCTTTTTTCACTAAGTCTAACATTATATTCATCTTTACCTACTAAGTCAGTATACCCATCTATTAAAATAGCTTTCACAGGATTAAATTGACTCACTGAATGATTCCTCCAAGTATATCTAATATATCTTCCTAAAGCTTCAAGTTTCTCCTTATGAAAAGAACGAATTTGAGATTTATTGAACTCAAATTTATCTAGTACATTTTCTTCACCAATCAAGAATTCTTTTATTCTACGGGGAAAAGAAATTAAAATATAATGGAGAGCATTTGAATGGGTTTTGAAACCCATTTTACTTATATCGATCACATCAGTTTCAGTTAAAGTATCAAGGATTATATTGGCCCCATTGGATCTGGTAAACATTCTTTTTTCTCTAATGAAATCGGGTTTTACAGCATTACGGAATTGTCTAACATCCTCTTTCCGATCTCTGGATTCAATTTTATAGCTTATTACCGTAGTATCTAATGTTGGGAATTCTTTTATTATTTTATCTGTAGAAACAAATAAAAGATTCAAAAGAGATCTATCTGAATCATTATAAATTCGTTTTAAAAAAAGATCTTTCATTTTTTTAGAATCTATTTTTTTTCGCTCGACATTGATTTTTTTAAGTGATATATTGCTCTTTTTTGAAAAGTTGAAAGTTTTAATGGTTGGTGACTGAAGGCTTTTCTGTTCTTTTGTAACAGGTCTGGAGACAACTCCATTAGGTGCTAAATTTTGGCTACAGCTTGTAATCTGAACACCTGAAGGTTTAGGCAGATTCAGATCAGTTCGGACCTTGAGAATGGCAAAAATTGGATCATCACGTTTAAGTTTAAGAAAGCCATCAAGTGTTAGTTTGCGAGGCTTTTTACCAACTGTACTGGCATTTCGTTCTCCAGGTCTCCCTGTTTTATTTCTTGTATTACCTCCTATTACCCAAGCAACTTTGTTTCCATTATTGTCAATCCCGATCTCTACCACTATGTCACAATGTGAATGTAACAATGAATAATCTCTGGTATCTAAAAATCTTCTGTATTTAGCTTCTAAGTTATCATACGATAATCTTGGGGTTCCTCTCCAATTACAGACCAGATCCCCTACCTCTGGTTTTATTTCAGCAGGTCTAAAAAGCTGAAAGGGATTTCGTCTCGATTCTTCCCTATTGCTCCTAGCTGCACGCATATAGTTAAAGTGCAAAGAATTATATTTAAAAAAATTACCAGCACCCGCTTCTTTCATTACGTAGGAAATAAATGCAGCACTCCATGGAGATCTTTTTTTTGAATTCCTCCTCAAATTATTGGTGGCCCTTCTATGCGCTCTGGTTATATTATTTGGATGAGCTGCCTCAAAATATTTTTTAAGAAACGATTGCCTATTTGGATTGGTTTCATGAATTGACCCCTGTTGCCAGGCATTCCACTCCCTTTCTGCAATGCAAGCTGCTCTCTTGTTGAACTCCACCCAGTAATTTGAAGGTGAAAGACTAGTCGAAATTATTAAACCAGCTTTATTTATTACCTTGGAAGGAAACTTCCAGATGTCACCTAATAAATAATCTACTTCTCTTTCTAAACGGACAGGTTCCATAATAATCTGATTTGTATTTTGGTTGAAAACTTCCTCCTATACGGCCATAGGTAATGATGGTTTTGCTGATGCCGCCAGGTCGGTTCCTGTTAATACTTCATAGGCCGTGCGATAGCCTTCAATTTTGTCCTCTAATAGGTCCAACCACTGGTCTAATTGTTGATTTTCCGCAGTGTTAAGATTGTCGAGAGCCTCCATATTCAAGAGGATAGCACGTGCATTATTGGCACAATCCATATGAGCAAAAAACCTGTTATGACTCATTTCAGCTTCTTTCTGCCCTGTGAACATTTCATAAGCTGCAGGAATGAACTCCTCGGGTGTACTATATTCTGTCGGTATTCCGATTACTGCACGTAATTCTCGAATCATACCAAGGGATGCAATTACCCATATGACCCCGTTAAGAGTATTGAAGTAATTTCTACCATAATCAAATTTGTCGAAGGCTTTTTTGAGACCTACGATAGTATCTCTAATAGTGATCTTAGTTGAAACAGAAGGCTTGTTTACATTTAGGGTATTCTGAATGGCAACTGCTAGTCGTTTGTCCTTATAATATTGAAGGGCATGATAGATAAACATGTGGAAATAATGACTAAAGTTTTTGTTAGGTGAGGCGGTGACATTAGGACTTCTTCCCAGATCCAAGTTCCATCCAAGACATCTGATATAGCTGCTGTTTCGATCTCGCCTAGTGGAACCAAGCCCTGTTTTCATTTGACGCGTCATGGTTTCAAGTATTATACTGTAAACATCGTTCAATACTGAGTGTTCCTCACCTGTACCAATTTTATCGGCTCCATTTGAAATTGGCTTGTTCCCTTTCGTGGCATAATCATCTAGGATCGCTCCAATGATCTGAAGTATACCCATTCTCTCCATGTAGTACAACCAGACCAAGTCTCCAAAGAACAGTCGTTCGAGATTTGGGCCATTTTCAAAATCGCGAGATCCTTTTAGACTTACGCATGGGCTGGGAGCACAGGAAACAGGTGGCCACTGGCTTTTTAAACAGCGGTTCAATGAAGGGTTTAACTTTTTCAGAACATCTCTATTAACTAAGGTTTGATGTCTCTCAAAAGAGAAATATTCACTAAAGATTCCGTTGATGATGTCCTTATCAGCTGAATGATCGTTACTGTTAGAATCAATCCTCTTTAGGGTAGCAAGCAGAATATCCGCACAAGGAGGAAACAATACCGGAATTTTTGACTTTTGACTTAATTTTTCTGCTAGTTTCAGATAGGTTAGTTGATCAGATTCACTGCCCGATCCACCGCCATTGTTGCTTTGTGCGGACGAACTACTGGCAGAAATAGTTCTTTTTGCCGATGATTTTTTAGTGCTACTTGTTCTTTTTGTTGTTGCCATGACTTATATGTTTTATTTGATTTTCTGTTTAAACTTTTTATCCAACTGGTAATGATTTGATTAATATGATCGTGATTGACTTCATCATGATCTATAAGATATCTGTGGGCCGCAATAACTTGTGTTGGATTCAATTTCTTATTGTTAATTTTTGAGTTCTTAATTAGGTTTCCAATTCTTTTAAGATTTGACAAAGAAACTTGATCAAGTGGAAAGATTTCTGTAAAACTCTTGTTGCCCAGGCCTTTCCACTTCTTATTAAATAAGAGATCGTTTATAATTGGGAAAAACCGTATTGCTTCCTCAAAGAGTTCCTTTTTTGACTCTTCAACCGACTGAATTAAATATGTATTCAGCCATTCTTTGCGCCATCGCTCAAATATAGCTTTCTTTCCAAAGGCAGACTCAGTCCAGCTTAACGACAGAAGAGTTCTTAAATATGGTGGTGGATGGGGATCTAAGTTCCCCAATTTAAGAACACGGCTGGGAGGTAAAGTCAAAACCTCTTTTAGTCCAGCAGTCTGGGCGTAACCTGTCAAACACCAAGACCAATAATCGGGACAAATTTCTGTAGACCAATTTGCATATAACCTTGCTAGCCGCTCAGAACCACTTCTTTTTTTTATGGCATTGTAGAATTCTTGAGCCATTTTGTTCTTCATTCCAAGACGAGTTAATGTTTGATGACCAGCCTCGTGGATTACCGATGTCAATAAATATTTTACGGTTATTCTGGAATAAGGTATTTGAATCAACGGCATGGGATTTTGACTGCCATCTGGGAACGGCACCCCTTCTCTTAAAATTGATGCTCCAAAACCGCGATCGCAATAAACCAAGGGTCTTACAATTTTCTTCAATCTGGGTATATCAACCCGAATTGCTGATTCAGCTATTACATCAATACCCGACAAAATAGACCCCAATTCAGTTGTAGTTCTTTGCGAAAGGATATCGAGATAAGTATCAAAAAAACCATAGGTTTTGGCCAGTTCCATTTCAATATTTCCAAGACGATGGTACATTTTCCTCCTCTCTTCTTGACTATAGTCTTTTGTTTTCGCCACTTGTAATATCTGACTCACCACTGAAAGGAATTTTCTCCTTGCGATTAAAAATTGCTGATCAAGCACATGCCATTGGTTTTGCGTTAAATGCTGAATGCCTTTTTCGCCAACAAGTTTCTTAAGACTTCCCAAACCATTTATCCTTGATTTTAAGGATTTCAGATAAATCAATATGTCTTTCTGATAGGGATTCATTTTTTTATCTTGACTTTACTCTTATAGAAACATTTTCACCTGGACGCAAGGATATTGTTCTTTGAGATCGGTATCGGCTTCTTGTATGTGTAGACGAGGTATTTGGATTGATGCCTTTTTCTTTAAGGGCTCGGGATAATGCCTTGCTGGCAATTTTGTTAGCTTGGATGGGATTGGTGATATCCCCTTCGGTATACTCCATTAATAATTCATAAGATCGTTCGGCGACATCTGTAAAATTCTTCCAGGCTTCCTTATCAGCTTCAGGATCATCCATTTCCATTTCTCGAAGTCCAAAGCCCAAGCCCTGAAGAATTGGTAAAGCGGCCGCTCCACCGGGAACAAAACTGGCAAGGCCTGTTTTGGCCAAATTGGCCAACATTGGCCTTAAAGAGCTTGGCAACATAGAACTAATTTTTTTGAAAGCGCTAAAAGGAGAAGAGAAGGAACTTGCTGCTTTAAATAAAGGATTCCGTTTCACCTTATTTACAAATCTTCTTCCTTTGTTAACTAATCCTCTTCCCCGTTTGTAATATTTTCGCCCTTTTTTTACAGCCCCTTTAACCATCTTCTTTAATTTTCCAAAAAAATATTCCTGCTCCATTTCATCCATAAGACCATTGATTTCGGCATCAAGGTCAGATTCGAATTCAAATTCCTGCAAGGATAGTTCATAAAATCTTTCTGCGAAATTATCTGGATCCTCGGTCCAGTCATCCATTTCAAACTCACCTTCCGGGTCTGGATAGGAATCTAATTCATCAAGTTCATATTCGTCATCAAATTGGTTATCTTCATCAAATTCATCTTCCTCGCTTTCGAATTCGAATTCATTTTCTAACCCATCTAATTCTTGTTCCAATTCCAGCTCTAAATCTGAAATTTGATTGTGATTGTTGTACATAGTGATTTATTTAAGTTTTTCAAATGCTAAGTAAAAGTCTCCGGTATCCAGCATGTCATTTACAATCCATTTTATGGTATCTAACTGATAATCAAATGATAATATCATATTTGATCGCCATAAATACTTCTTCGAATTATCTATTTTTTTGTTTACCAATCGATAGGAAAAAAAAGTTGATAAATACTTTTGGTTATCATTGAGCTCAACCATTACGTCAATCCCCTTGTCTTCCGCTTGATTTTCCTCGATATGGTTTTTAAATATGACAATCTTATCAATCTCTAATTCCATTCATACTAATATATTCAGTGGTTACTATTTTGATTAAATTTAATGCGTACAATATGTAATACCTATATCTATTAATCCTTCGGTAAATAGGATTCATTTAACGGTAAAGAAAATTCAACTTAAAGGTCGATTGGCATAGTGTTGTTCTTCAAAATCTCAAGGATTTCAGAACGCTTTCTCCTGGATATTGGAACATTTGAATGGTCAGACATTTGGAGTATTCCCTCTCTTAGGTATCGTTTGATG
>JABDKZ010000174.1 GCA_013001935.1 Maribacter sp. | reverse complement strand
TGCCAAATTGCACATCGTCAATTTCATTGACCCTGTGAACATTTGTATCGATATCAATTGAATCGGTGTACTGGCTGGATTGAATAAGAGCTTGATTCATACCCATATCTCTTTAGGGAGAACTGATACCTTTAAACTGAGTACAATCCTAATTCTCAATTTACATCTATTCATTTACTCTAGATACGGTCCCTGTAGGAAAAGAATCTAAATTCGAATTAAACAGATATGATGTTGGAGCAGTGTCGTCTCCTGATTCCGCAATTAAAGGTTTTAGTAAAAAGGGTGCTGGGCTATTATCTGGTACCGGCTCTATACTAATCACGACGGTTCTTCCACGAATATCAAGTGGGAATGTTTCTCCTGGTGGTGGATTGTTAAAGAAATCCTCTCCAGGTATTGGCGGTCCCAAATTCTCGGTACCGCTAAAACTTGTTACGGCGCCAGCATTATTATCCATGACGTCGAAAGAATTAAATGTTCCTGTGGAGAGCGGACCTGCATCACCTATGACCCAACCTTCATATGTCCACCCTGTGGGCAATGTGGGCAATGTAAAGTTAGCAGCAGGTGGCATCCCAGGGAGGCCATACCAAATTCCATTTTGATCATTTCCATTGTTAGTCGAACCAGCGGTCTCATCGGTAGGGCTACGTAAAAAAAAGGATCCAGTAGCACCGCTAAAATCACCGACCCCTGGCATCACATTGGTAGCTATGGTAGCCGAATTACCATTAAAGTCACCCGCAATCAGTTTCTGATTTGAGGGCGTAGGATCCGAATCTGGATTTGGTTCTATAGTCAGAACAAATTTTGATGCACTTGCCAACATTAGTGAATCTACCTCAAAAGAGCTTTTTGAAAGTGCGCCGGAACCATTAACAGAAAAAATACCTGTTGATGTAGCCTCTCCATTTACAATTATCCAACCTTCATATAAATAGTCAGGACCCAAATCTTCCAGACCATTAAGGTTAAGATCTAATGTCGCCGTTGTCGGCACATCAGCACCATCCATACCATCGGTGCCATCCATACCATCGACACCATTAACGCCGTCAATGCCATCAACTCCATCAGAGCCATCACTACACGATGATAATGTAAAGAGCATCATTGTAAATAATAATAAAGCAAATAGATTTCTTAATTTTTTCATTTCATTTTGTTTTAAGGATTACACCACAAACTAAGTTTCATTATATAACAGGGGCATCACGAAACAGTAAACTTTTGGTAACTATCTGTAAGGATTCTGTGATGAAATCAACTATTTATACCAGTCAATCGGGTATCAAAGTCCTTTTTTATAAGGAAAGTCAGCCAATTAACATATTTGATTACTTTGTGATCGTTATGTGATATCTTTTAACTTCATTCGCAGTAGACTATTATGAAAAACATCCTTATTATAGAAGATGACCCAGAAATCATAAAGCTTTTGGAAATACATCTTACAGACCTTATTTATACAACTTCCAAAGCTATGGATGGTGAACTTGGATTGCATATGGCCATAGAAAATGATTATGATCTTATTATATTAGATTTAACACTGCCTACTATGGATGGAATTGAAATTTGTAAAAAACTCCGCAATAAAAAGAATACTCCTATCATTATGCTTACGGCCAAATCGGAAGAAATAGATAGAGTGCTTGGATTGGAAATAGGTGCTGATGATTATATCACCAAACCCTTCAGCATTCGAGAATTATTGGCTAGGATCAAAGCCGTAATGCGTAGGACGAATATCCAAGAAAAACAACAAAATGCCACTTCAATAATGGCTGAGGGTTTACATATTGATATTGAAAAAAGAAAAGTCCTGTTAAAAGACCATAAGATTGAATTATCTCCTAAGGAATTCGAACTATTAGCGCTAATGGCCTCAAACCCAGGCAGAAATTATACAAGAACTGAATTGTTGAATATGATTTGGGGCTATAATTTCGAAGGCTACGAACATACGGTAAATTCACATATTAATAGACTTCGGGCGAAAATTGAATCTGATATGGCCAATCCAATATTTATACTTACCACATGGGGTGTTGGTTATAAGTTTAATGAAGATATTGTTGTATGAGAAATGTGGAAAAAACATTAACCCCGAAATTGGTTAAAAAATTATGGGTAGCCTTCATCCTCTTAATTATATTGATGGGCGCTTCATACATTTTCGTAACTGGTTATTACGTAAATAAATATAATCAGGCAACATCCCAAAAAATCAATGCGAATATTGCGAATCATTTAATTGAAGAGAAGTTTCAAAATGCATCCCCTTTTCTAGAAGACGGAAGTGTCAATAAACCTTTATTCGGGGATTTAATGCATGATATGATGGCCGTAAATCGCAGTATAGAAGTATATCTTTTGGATAATAGTGGAGAGATTCTATATTCCGTTGTTTTAGATCATAGTGCTGATTCTGAAGCAAAAAAGGTGTCGCTTGGTCCAATCCATACTTTTATCGCGACGGAAGGAGAAGAATATATAGTAGGCGATGATCCACGAAACCCAGCAAAACAAAAGATATTTTCCGCTGCCCCGTTCGAAGTTGATGGCAGAGAAGGTTTCATTTATATCATTTTAGCCGGTCAGGAATTACAGGAAGTTAGTGATACTTTGATTGGTAGTTATTATTCCAAATTAGGAATAGGCGCAACCCTTTTATCAATGCTTTTTGCCGGAATAATAGGCTTATTAAGTATTTGGTTCCTGACGAAGAACCTACGTCTAATAACAGGAACCGTGCGTAGATTTCAAGAAGGGGATTTAGGGGCCAGGATTAAGAACCCCAAAGATTCTGATATAGAAGTTTTTGCAAATTCCTTTAACGAAATGGCAGATACTATTGTTGATAATATGGATAAGATGAAATCGGTAGATCTGCTACGAAGAGAACTTATTGCAAATGTATCCCATGATCTAAGAACTCCTTTAGCCATTTTAAAAGGTTATATAGAGACCTTACAAATGAAAAAGGAAACACTATCCGAAACTGAGAAACAGGAATATCTTCAAATTACGCATGAAAATGTAGATAAACTATCGAAACTGATCAATCAATTATTTGAATATTCCAAACTTGAAGCAGAACAGGTAACACCAGTGAAAGAGCCTTTTTCAATTACTGAACTTTCACATGATCTTATAGCCAAATTCAAGGTATTGGCCGAACGCAAGCAAATTGATTTACAATTAAGCAATCCAAAAGAAAATTGCATGGTTTATGCGGACGTGAGCCTTGTTGAAAGGGCTTTACAGAATTTAATAGAAAATGCCATAAAATATACTGAACCCAAAGGTGAAGTAAAACTTTCGTTGAATCATATTAACAATCAAATAGAGATCACTATCACCGATACTGGAACAGGAATACCGTTAAATGAACAACCTTTTATTTTCGACCGTTATAAGCAAGTGAACAAAAGTACCAAAAAGCAAGGTTATGGTTTAGGGTTGGCCATCGTAAAAAAAATAATGGACTTGCACGATACCACTATAACAGTCCTTAGCAAGCCCAAAGAAGGAAGTTCCTTTATTTTTAATTTACCAGCACACCAGTTATAGTCTGCAAAATTGCTATGAAAGGGAAAACCCTGCTCTCGATATTCATCGCGTTGTCAGGGTTTTTCTATTTATTGATAATTGTCTAGTCTACAATCCGCTAATAAAACTACCGTAGAGATCCTTAAATTGTATGCCCTCAGAGAATCTGTGCTTACTTAGTTTTTTATGGGCTACCAAACCCCATAAAAGCAATTCCTTTAAGAAATAACTATCTGTTTTTAAAACTTCTGGATGATACGCTCTGATTAATTGGTTTAAAGGAGGGACATCGTCCAAGGCCCTTTTATACTCAGCATCTGTATAATCATCAAGAAGTTCAAAACCGTCTCCTTCAAAAAACCAGTTAATTAGTTGGTCATAAGGACTCTCGGCATCTTTACGTTCTAATTTCTCGATTTTGGGGAAGAGATTCGGGAACATAGTTTTTACTGCTTCATCTATTAAGATAGCTGCCACTGCATCAGCGCCCTCTTGCTCACCTTCATAAACCAATTCTATTTTTCCGGTAATAGCAGGAATAACACCTAAAAAATCACTTAATCTTACCGTAGTTTTATCGGCACCAGAAGTCAGTGTTCTACGTTCAGCCGTGCTTAAAAGATTTTCAAATGCGGTAATACTTGTGCGAGCGCTCACACCACTTTTACTATCAATATACTCGCTATTTCGCGCTTCGAAACTTATTTGCTCTAGCAGGTCTTTGGCAATTTCAGGTACATAAACGGCATCTGATTGGCGAGTATCCAAGTTAGATTCTTGGGCCGTAATTTTTCGGGCGGTAGCAATATCATCTGGGTAATGCGTTAATATCTGAGACCCAATTCTGTCTTTCAATGGGGTAACGATACTTCCTCGATTGGTGTAATCTTCTGGATTAGCTGTAAACACGAATTGCAAATCCAAGGGCAACCTAAGTTTGAACCCTCTAATTTGAATATCACCCTCCTCTAATATATTAAAGAGAGAAACTTGGATTCGGGATTGTAGGTCGGGCAACTCATTAATTACGAAAATACATCGATTAGCCCTGGGGATCATTCCAAAATGAATTACCCGGTCGTCTGCATAAGAAAGTTTTAGGTTTGCAGCTTTTATAGGATCTACATCACCAATTAAATCAGCCACAGTTACATCTGGTGTCGCCAATTTTTCATAAAACCTATCATTTCTATGAAGCCAAGAAATAGGTGTTTTATCCCCATGAGTATTAATTAATTCTTTGGCATAACGTGATATGGGATTGAATGGGTCATCGTTTATTTCTGAACCTTCAACTACGGGTATCCATTCATCCAGCAGATTAACCATTAATCTGGCCAATCTTGTTTTAGCTTGACCTCGGAGTCCCAACAAATTAATGTTATGTCTGGAGAGAATGGCCCTTTCCAATTCTGGGATTACCGAATTCTCATAGCCCCAAACGCCTAAAAAGGATTCCTCCCCTTTTTTTAATTTCTCCCTGAGGTTATTTCGAAGTTCATCTTTTATACCCTTACTTTCATAACCTGACTTTTTTAAGTCTGACAGGGTCTTAATTTCTTTGTAATTCATTCTTATATCAATATTTTCACTTAAGCTTTAATGCTGATTTTTTTATCCTTTTAATCTTTTTCTACGGTTTGCCTCATAATCCTCAAAGATCATTTCACCCAAACCTGTTAACCCCGTAAAGAAAGCCTTCCCTTTATTAGCCTCGGTAAAATACCTAATAAATTGCTTTAGGTAAGGGTCTTGGGCAATCATGAAGGTAGTGATGGGTATATGTAACTTTCGTGCCTGACTGGCCATATTGTAGCATTTTTCAACTATATAGTCATCCAGACCAACACTATTCTTGTAATAGGTGCCATCAGGTAAACGCAAGCAACTCGGCTTCCCATCGGTTATCATAAAAATCTGTTTATTGGTATTGCGTTTTCTACGTAGCATATCCATTGCCAGTTGTAACCCGGCTACCGTATTGGTATGGTAAGGCCCAACTTTTAAATATGGAAGCTCTTTGATCGGAATTGGCCAAGCATCATTTCCAAAAACCAAGATATCCAATGTGTCTTTGGGGTATCTCGTTGTTATTAATTCAGCAAGAGCCATCGCCACTTTCTTAGCAGGAGTAATGCGGTCTTCGCCATATAGAATCATGCTGTGACTAATATCAATCATCAATACGGTGCTCATCTGCGCCTTAAAATGGGTATCCTCCACAACAAGGTCATCTTCCGTTAATGAGAAATCCCCAACTCCATTGTTGATTTGGGCATTCTTTAAACTCTCAGTCATTGAAATGTTTTCCAATCCGTCCCCGTAGCGATATTCTCGAAAATCCCCGGTATGCTCATCGCCTTGACCAGCTTTGTTCGTTCTATGATTGCCTGCCCCACTCCGTTTTAATTTACCAAATATCTGATCTAAAGCCCTTTGTCTAATAATACGTTCCATTTTAGCAGTAATTGATAAATTTCCGCCCTCTTTTTCACCATCACCATCACCACCTCCTTCTTCAAATTCTTCCTTTAAAAATCCTTTAGCCTTCAAATCTTCAATAAAATCATCTATAGTGTAATTATCATCGGTCAGCTCATATTCCCTATCCAATTCGCGTAGCCAATCCAAAGCCTCATCCACATCACCAGATGTATGGGTAATGAGCTCTTGGAAAATCTCAAAAAGCTTATCAAAAGGAGATTGTTCGGGTGCCGCATAGGTAGAAAAGCGAAACCCCTTTCTTAAATTCATAGCCATAGGATAAAAATAAGCTATTTAAAACGATGGGTATTTGTTTTTAGAAAAACTTAACGATAATACCCTTTGAGAAGGGATTTTCCATAAGTCCATTTTCATCAATGATTAACCATACATCGATTAGTTTACCTTTTTAGCTATTACAAAAGACTATAAAAAAGTTTAACCCGTTGTGCTTAGAGCAAGTCTTAAATCCAAATTTATTATGAACAAATTATTAATAATCTTCGTTTCTGTACTATCATTTCTAACCAACACCAATGAGAACGATTGTTCTGTTGTTTACAATAGGGCTACCTATGCTCTGTCGCATTCAAAAAAGGCATTAAAATCAAATAATTTTGATCATCAACTTTATTATTCCGGCAAGACTTTAGAATCATACAAAAAAATTGCAGATGGAATGAAATATTGTGATTGTACAGATGCAATAGAATTTATCGAGGACATTACTAATGACGCTGAGAAAGCTGCTGATCCGGTAGATTGGGATAGAGGGCGCTACTATAGTAAAAAGGTATATTTAAATACGCAGGAGTTAATCACTATGTTAGACTTGTGGACATCGACCAGGGTACAACAAGATGAAGCTCTAGGGACGCAGAACCAATAAACCCGCTATAAATTAATGTCGCTGTTCTAGAACCTTGACGATGTCATTAAGTTTATAATCCTTGGCTTGGAGCAAGATTAAATAATGGAATAAAAGATCGGCACTTTCGTTAAGAAACAAATCCTCATTTTCATCTTTAGCCTCGATGACGACTTCCACAGCTTCTTCCCCAACTTTCTGTGCCACTTTGTTTATACCACTCCTAAAAAGTGATGCGACATAGCTTTTGGAATTGTCTTGATTTTCCTTACGATCCCTTATTATTTCTTCCAAAGTGGATAAAAATCCGAATTGTTGTTTGTTTTCCTCGTTCCAGCACGTATCACTACCCTTATGGCATGTAGGACCGCTAGGATCTACTTGGACCAATAGTGTATCATTATCACAATCATTTTTTATATTGACGAGATTCAAAAAATTACCACTTTCCTCACCCTTTGTCCAAAGGCGCTGTTTTGTTCTGCTATAGAAAGTAACTTTCTGTGTATTGATTGTTATTGAATAAGCCTCTTCATTCATATAGCCCAACATCAATACATTTTTGGTTGTTGCATCCTGTATGATGGCGGGCACAAGCCCATCTTTGTTTTTTGTGAAGTCAATTTTCATAATGCTAACTTAAACTTGATTTATTGCCGAAATCGCAAATTTCAGTGCGGCATCGACGTGAATTGCCGTGGTATCGATTACTGGAATATCACAGTCGCCTTGATGAATGAGCAAAGGTATTTCGGTACATCCTAAAATAACCGCTTCGACACCTTCTGACTCTGATTTCTTGATGATTTCCAGGTATTTTATTTTAGAATGTTCTGAAACGATTCCTAAGGCGAGTTCGGAATAAATGACCTTATGGACCAATTCCCTATCCTCATTTGATGGAATCAGCACTTCTATTCCGTATTGCTCTTTGAGAATATCTTTATAAAAATCAAGTTCCATGGTATACTTAGTACCCAGCAAAAGAACCTTTTTACATCCTTTATTCTTTATTTCCTCACCACATGCCTCGGCGATATGCAATAAAGGAATTGATACCTCTTCTTTAATGGCATCGGCACAAAGATGCATGGTATTGGCACAAATCAATAGAACTTCGGCCCCGGCATCTTCTAATTGCATTGCCATTTTAGCGAATTCTTGGTTTAGCAAATCCCATTGACCCTTTTCTTGTTTTGCAGAGATATCGGCAAAATCAACGGACTCAATCAAACATTTGCAAGAATGCTTTTCGCCAAGGGCCTTTGCTACTCCCTCATTCAAAAGTTGGTAATACAATTGTGTGGACTGCCATGTTATGCCACCTATTAATCCTATTTTTTTCATTATTTAGAACTATTTATATCCGCATGGGGATACCTTCATTTTTCAACGCCTCTTTTAATTCAATTATTTCTATTTCCTTAAAATGAAAAACACTTGCTGCCAAGGCCGCATCAGCATTCCCATATTTGAATGTATCGACAAAATGCTGAATATTTCCAGCTCCACCCGATGCTATGATGGGAATATTCAATTCTAGGGATAATCTAGAAAGCGCCTCATTTGCAAATCCGTTTTTAGTGCCATCATGGTTCATTGAGGTAAATAATATTTCCCCTGCACCCCGTTTTTCAACCTCCTTGGCCCATTCAAAAAGATTGCGTTCTGTTGGCACCTTCCCGCCTACCAAATGCACAATCCATTCCCCATCAATTTCCTTGGCATCAATTGCCACGACAATGCATTGCGATCCAAATTTAGCTACTAAATCATTGATCAATTGTGGGTTTTTGACTGCCGATGAAT
>JABDKZ010000168.1 GCA_013001935.1 Maribacter sp. | reverse complement strand
AAGTAATAGGTAGCGAGAGCCGTATATTTATTGGCTTCACTTATGTCTACAGGCCACCATTTGCCTTCTGCATAAAACTCAGCCCAGCAATGATATCCATCAATACCCCCTTCGTTACGATCTGATGGGATTGAGGCCCCTACCGCAAATCGTGAAGGGATGCCCGCAGACCGCGCTAGGGATATAAAAAGGGAATGGAACTCCGTGCAATTCCCGGTAAGGGCATCACAGGCGTAAACGGCATCGCCAGTACCATACTTGCCCGCCTTTATATAACGCATATTGTCAATAATATAGTCGTACAACGCCCGAGCTTGCATAATCGCTCCCCTATTGCTTTTCTGCCCGATAATGGAATCTGCCAGTACCTGAAAACGATCCCCGACAGGCATTAATAAACTGGGGTTTAAATATTTTGTTGGTGACTCCTCTTCCTCATAGGGATTTTTCTCTTGCCGCTTCACGTCGTAAACGAGTTCCAATTTCTTACCGCTATGTTCTGGCAAAAGTTCCATATATAATACGGTATTCCCGTAATACCCTTCTTCGAGCATTTGATGTGCTGCAGGCGCATCAAGGCTAGTCAATGTAACCGTTTGAAAACGATCACTCTGTGGAACGGGAATCCACATTTTGGCCGATGCCGCCATTTCCGGTAGTGTAACCTCATAATGAAATTCAAAGCTATCCTCTCCTTCGATGACCCCGAGTAAGTCAGAAGATGCATTTTTGATAGGTCTTCTATACCAAGTTTTGTCCTTACGCTGTTTCCAAGTGTAAAAAGGTTTACCATTGAGTTTGTGCAACGTCGTTTCGGTTACGCTCATACTCCTTGGATCTCCTTCCAGAAAAAAATCAACATCATAAACATCGCCACTAACATCAGCAAGGTCAACACAGGCAAAATGCCGCCTAGGGCCTAAATTTGATAGGTATTCGGTATGTACACGAACCAACTGCAGTCGCAGTTCCTTGCCATCTGAAGTCATATTAAAATACCCGCCGCCTGCTGCTACTTTTTTATCGATATTGGCCTTGATACCAGCTTCTATATCAGCGGTAACAACCTTGGGAATATTCTTATCCGCAGTTGTTTTTTCCTCTTTTTTCTCTTTCACCCCCGTATTACAGGCCATGGCCAGAGCTAGGAAGAAGAGAAATGCAATTTTTGGATATTTCATTTTCCAATTGGATTAAGGTTCGCATGAATTTACGATAAATACATGGTTCTCCCAATTCCCTTATTTATACCAAAAATTCATTTTATGATCTGCTGGCTTACATTACAGGGTTTGCTTATTGATAAATTATTTTAGACTAGCTTTAAGGGATTTTATTCTTAATGCCTTACACAATGATCAACTTTTTTAGAAAAATTCGAAAGCAGCTCGCCAACAATAACCAATTCAGGAGATATTTTCGTTATGCCTTTGGTGAAGTTGCCTTAATCATGATGGGTATTTTCATGGCCTTACAGTTGCAAAATTGGAACGAAAAGCGCAAAGAGGAAAAGCGATTCAGGGTAATATTGGAACAAGTGTACAATACCATTTTTTATGACGTAGACAAATACAAGAACCAAATGGCGTTCTTGAATTTTCAAATTGAAGGGCTAGACCAAATCCTGGAATCCCCCGATTCCATCCCTAAGGAAAGATTGCCTTATGCCTTGTATAATACTGGCTTTGATAATTTTAAATCATACCAATCGGATGTCTTTTTTTATGCGAATGATCTACAATCAGATTATGAAAATTTAGTCCGGAATGAGTTGGTAAAACAAATTTCAGGCTATTTGAATTTAGTAAGATCTGTTGGAACGAATGTCTTTGAAATTAATAATGACATTTTTACCAATTTTTTAATTTCGGAAGACCTCGCATTTCCCGAAATGAACCGCGAAGATCTAAATGAAGGATGGGTTATTAACGACTCTTTATATTATAGTGAAGTACGATTAAACAAACTGAAAAAAGATATAAAAACCCCGAAATACCAGGCTATTATCAAGACTTTTCGAAGTCAGAAAATAGCTTACAAAAGGGGTGCGCAAGCCAGATTTAATTATGGGACATCTATCCTTGATATGATAAAGGCCTATTACCCAGAGGTTCGGGTAATATATGAAAACGTGGGCATCATAGGGACTGCCCTAGACGGTTATGATGATGTGGGTGGAAGATCTTACCCTATGCGGCGAACTGATACTGAAAATAGTATATGGGAGACAGAGCTCTTCCTAAAAAATGGTACAGTTAAATTTAGATGCAATGATAGCTGGCTTCGAAATTGGGGAAGTATTGGTGCAGAAAGTTACCTTTCTGGAGATGCCATGCCTGATGGAAGTAATATTGCAGTTGAAGAAGGTACTTACCATATCAAACTAGATCTGAACAATTTTACCTATGAATTTATCAAATTAGACAAGTAACAAGGATAGAAGACCATTACAACTTTGAAAATCTGACTTATAAAGCAACCATTCCCTAAGCTTAAAGGCATTTATTGGGACCTGAAAGACATTATTGATCAAATATATCGCATATGTATATGGGCACATGCCCACAAGCTGACTTTTATTTTGATGTGCCGGCGTCCTGGTTATAGTCGTCCAACATCCTCAAAAAAGCAGCTTCATACTCTTTATTAACGTACTTGCCCATCTTTTGCCTTTCGGTAAACTGGTTACGTAAACCGTAATGATTATTCACATAGTTTTCTTTTACTCTGGCATTGTCCCCGATAAAGTTTAGAAGATTAATATGCATTACATTTTTCGGTTTATCGCTGTCTTTCTGGATCAACAATTGAAAATTATCCTGAATATAATCCACGAGTTTCTCACGGTCCTCAAACACCATATCGGCCAACTCTTGATTTATGCGTCCAGTGGTTCTACTATATAACTTGTACATGATTATACTGCCATCGGCTACTTGTTCTAAGGTCATTCGTTTGGGAATCATCTTAATAGCCTTACCGGTAAGATCTGAATACCAAACTGTCTTGAATACCCTTCCATCATCCAGTGTAAAACCTGTCAGATGCTTTGGCTCCATTTTTTGCTTCATTTTACCTTTCAACTTTCCGGTATTGGTGAACTTATCGTAATCGTCAGGTGTCATATAGGTTATTCCCTGCTGAAAGCGCTGTGGAAACTCAAAATCTATTTCGATAAATACTTCTTCTGTTTTACCTTTTTTAAGGTGGAGGGTTCCTTTTTGAAATAAGGACTGGGCATGAACGCCGGCCATAACAAATAGTAAGGTAAATACGGATAAAATGATTTTGTGATTTTTCATGGGTTTGAAATTAAACGGGTTGACTATGCAGTACAAACGACTATCCTCCTACTTATATTGCATATCAGGTATTTGGGGGTACAAATGCATAAGTTAGTTGCACTGTATTCAGAGTGAAACGAAAAAAATCCCTAAGGTCGCTTTTTCGCAAAATGAGAACAGCCTTTTTTTTTGACCTTTTCAGAAGTATCATTAAAAAAATTTAGGTGGGATTTTATAAAGGTGGTGCAAGTATATGCTACACGCACTGTTTATTCATAGCTTTTGCCAACCATTCAGCGTATCAATAAGAACAGCGACCAATTTTACGAGGTCATCGATAGCTACCCATTCATCCGGCATATAAAAATTACCCCCGATTGACCCTATTCCGTAAGCGGGGACGTTCAATAAGCGAATCGGGTATCGAATATCCCCTGCATAATGGTTCGGATATGCCACCGGTGCTTTGCCTGTTATATCGTCAATCGATGCCCGCAATACCTTACTCTCAGGCCTTTCCCAATCTGAGGC
>JABDKZ010000144.1 GCA_013001935.1 Maribacter sp. | reverse complement strand
AAAAAATTACACATAACATTTCCGACGCGTCGATTACCATAGAACCTCAACCCCATGCGAATTATCCAGGCCTTGGGGCCAAAGGATTGGTAGATATGCAAAAAGGAAGTTCACAGTTCAGAAGTGGCAATAAATGGTTGGGCTTTCAGGCCGATAAGACAACGATCACTCTTGATTTGGCCAAGGAACTGCAATTGTCCTTGCTAAAAGTCAGTTGCTTACAAAATCAAGGGGGTTGGATCTTTGCACCAAAGAAAATCACGGTTTTCTCCGAATCGGGGCGGATTGGGGAAATTACCCTTGATGATACCGCTAAAAAGCAAGAAAACCAATTGAAGATAATGGTGGTTCCCATAGTGGCAGGGAGCTATTCAAAACTTAAGGTCGTGGTAACCGCATTAAATGAAATACCGGAATGGCATCAAGGTAATGGTACTTTACCGTGGTTGTTTTTAGATGAAATTCTCGTTGAATAAATGATTGCACAGATTATACAAATAGGACATTTACACCCCTTGGTAGTTCACCTACCCATAGGTATACTTTTACTAGGTTTTATATTGGAAATCGTATACCGTAAAAAGCCCTCGGAAGCAAGCAATGAAATCATCTTGATGGTATTACTGATAGGTGCCTTCTCTGCAGTAATTTCCTTGGGAACGGGATGGCTATTGGGTGAGGATGGGGGCTATGACGAGACCTTGCTGTTTCGCCATCGCTGGTTGGCCGTTGCCTTTACGGTTTTGGCCATTGGGCTCTACCTACTTAAAAAAGCAACAAATGCATTGGCCCTAAAACTATACCTCCCCGTGTATGTGATCGTGCTTATTCTTATTGGTATTACAGGCCATTACGGCGGTAGTATGACCCATGGGGAGGATTATTTATTCACAGATACCCGTATTAAAAAAGTGGTCATTGAAGATGTGGACAAGGCCCAAGTGTATACCGATATTGTGCAACCCATTTTTGATACCAAATGTGTAGGCTGCCACAATCCCTCAAAAATAAAGGGTGGATTATTAATGGATACCAAGGAAAACCTGCTGGCCGGGGGCGATTCGGGAAATATCCTGGATTCGGTCTCGGGAAACGAGGCCTCCCTTTTTATGCAACGCCTGCATTTACCCCTGGAAGATGAGGACCATATGCCCCCAAAAGGCAAGGTACAACCCACGGCCGAGGAGTTGGCCCTTTTGGCCTGGTGGATGGAAAACGATCATTGTTTTGATTGCGTGGCGGGCACCTTGAATAAAACGGAAGAAATGGGGGTTATTTTACAAGGTTTGGAAGAAGACCGCTCCCCACGGGCACTTATGGCCAAGAATCTGAAGCCTGTGCCCAAAGACTGGATTGCCCAATTGAACAATTCGGATATTTCGACCTATCCTCTGGCCGAAGGGAATCCATTGCTGCAAGTGAGCCTTAATGGGCGCCAAGATGTAAGGCAAAGCGATTTTAAGGCCTTAAAAAAATATGCCAAGCATATAGTTGAATTAAACCTAGGTAACTCCAATTTTAATGATACCCTTTCAAAGTCTCTGAGCTCGTTCAAGAACCTCACCAAATTGCAATTACAAAACGCCCCCATTACCGATAATACCATCGAAAACCTAAAAGGGCTACAGCATCTGGAATCCCTGAATCTGTATGGGGACAGTATAAGTGATAAAGCGCTGAACGTACTGGGCAGTTTAAAGAACCTGAAAAATATTTACCTCTGGCAAACGAATATTACCGAAGAGGCCCTCAAACAATACGCCCTGGACCATCCCAATATTGCCGTGCAAGGACAGATTGATAGCGAGATTTTTAGGGCCACGAAGCTAGAACCTCCGACTATTGTAGCCGATCGTGATTTTTTCAAGGATTCCTTGCAAGTGGAACTCGACTATGTTTTTGATGATGCTAGTATTTATTATACGCTGGATGGTTCGGAGCCCGATTCCACCTCAATAAAATATACAACACCCATTACCCTTACCCAATCTGCAGAGGTAAAGGCGGTTACCTATGCCCCAGGTTGGAATCTGAGTGAAGTAACGGCCTCGAGTTATAAGAAAATTGCCTTTGACATCAATGCGATTACATTGAACAAACAACCCAATGACCGCTATAAGGGCCACGGTGCCAAAACATTGTTTGACCAAAAACGGGGGACAATCAACTTTGTGGACGGCAATTGGATCGGCTATGAAAGCACACATTTTACGGCAACAATACAGCTATACGCCGAGGGATTAATATCCTCTGTAGCTGTGGGTGCGCTATCATCCCCGGAAAAATGGATCTTCTACCCTACCGGATTCACGGTATGGGTCTCTAACAATGGAGTGGATTTTAGAATGGTAAAGCGACAGAAGGTGGGGACTGAAAAAATAAATACGTTGACCCGCTTTCGTTTTTTTGATGTCGACATACCCCCTACCCAGGCCAAATATGTAAAAGTCCAGGTAAAAAGCCAACTTAAAAACCCTTCATGGCATCCCAACCCTGGGGGTAATAGCTGGCTATTCGTAGATGAAATTGTACTTAACTAAGGCACCAAGATAAGCCGTCTTGATTAGGACATTTTTAAAGATCGTATCGACGAACGCCAATTCGTAAAGTTTCCCACTTTCGTCTTGGTTGTTACCTTTTTTTATAGGAAATTTAAGTAGAATAATAGCAATGATGCTATCCAGTGCTAAGAATATGATGGCATAAGTAATACGGGCAGCTTACTATTTGTGATGTTTTGTACGGTTATTGAACCCCACAAAAACAATTTAATTATTTGAAGCTGTAGTACGTTTAATACACTTCTACGCATACAATTTGCCGTTGGCAACAATTTAAAAGCAAACAGTAATGAATACAAAACCGGATTATAAGTGATAAAGTTTTTAAAAGAGGTTTTCAAGCATTTCTCAAAAAGCAATACTTTTCAAAAAGGGGCTTCTTTAGGAT
>JABDKZ010000071.1 GCA_013001935.1 Maribacter sp. | reverse complement strand
AACACAAAGATAGGCCAGGGATTGTCCTTAAAAATACCTTTATCGGAATCCAAGAAAATGGGTGTAATTAAAGTAATTATAGCCGCAAAAACCCAGTGGGTACCTGTGCCCCACGATTGGCCAAATGCACGTACCTTATTAGGAAATATCTCCGAAATGAAAACCCATATCACTGCGCCTTGACCTATGGCGTGTGAAGCAATAAAAACAAGTATAAACGTCAAAAGTAACACTGAACTGGCACCGGTGTAAAAACACCAACCTACCATACCAAGACTAATAATGTAGCCTATGGAGCCGATTTTCATAAGTTGTTTTCTCCCTAATCTATCGATCAACCAAACCCCCACAAAAGTGAAGATGAGATTTACGATGCCTATCGATATAGAGCTGAATAAGGATTCTTGGGCCGCGAGGCCTGCTCTTTCCAAGATTTCCGGAGCGTAATACAATACAAAATTAATCCCTGAAAGTTGATTGAAAAATGCAATTAAAAAAGCCAATATCAAAGGTGTTTTATAATTGCCAGAAAACAATTTTTCCTTGGTAGCATCAGCAGGATTGTGTGCTTTAATATCATCAAGCTTTTTATGGGCTTGATCATCGGTATAAATAAGTTTTAATGTGTTCAATGCGCCTTCATCATCACCTTTTCGTAATACCAACCATCTTGGACTGTTCGGAATACTGATTACCAAAAGGGTATATATCAGTGCAGGAATAGCTTCCACCCCAAGCATCCACCTCCAGTCGTTATCACCACCAAATCCCTGCAATAGATAATTGCTGATAAATGCAATGAGAATACCTAGTACCAAATTAAATTGGTACATACCGCCTAATTTACCCCTGTTCTCCGGTGATGATATCTCGGAAATATAAATAGGAGCCGCAACTGAGGATGCCCCTACACCTAAACCACCAATGAACCTGAAAAAAGAGAACATATATGGATCAGTGGCAATTCCTGAGCCCAAAGCGGAAGCTGCATACAAAATACCGATCCAAAACAGGGTTTTTTTCCTTCCAAATCGGTCACAAGGAATACCCCCAAAGAGCGAACCTATTACCGTTCCCCATAGTGCCATGGACATAATGAAGGTTCCATGAAACCAAGGCGAAGTGTCCCAAAGTTCTTTGATAGGTAGGTTGGCCCCACTGATTACAACGGTATCAAAACCAAATAAAAAGCCAGATAATGCCGCGGTTAAGGATATTCGGAAAAGTTTGGAATTCATAGGTGTGTTTCTAGGTTTTGGTAAAGCTAACAAAAATTACCAAACCAAGAAGACCTATGCTTTTAGCATGGCCACCTTTGGCTTTAGGGTATCTAAATCCTTAGACTTTTTGCGTTTTTTCAGGATACTGTCCCTAGAACGATCCTTTGGTTGGGGATGGCTTTTTTTTGGAGCGAACTTTGGTCTTTGGTGTTTCTCTGCAGAAGGAATGCTATTTTCTTGTTTGGTAGAATTATCCTCTTTCTTTTGGGTATCCCTGCAAGAAAAAAGAATTAGGCAAAACAGTGACAACAGCGCAAAAATTTGGGGAAATTTCATAATGGCTTAATATTCGTATCATAATAATCTACGAATGTGCTCCATGATTTGGACGCTTGCTCCAATATTTTCTTTGACGAAATTCGAATTTATAGTCCCTGTATTTTTTATATGATCGGGATTGTCAAGTAGGGCATCTAAACTTGCAGTGAATTCATCATAGTTCGTAGTTACCAAAATACCTTTTTTAGCCACTAACTTTTCGGCTTCATTAAAACCCTTGTATTTGGGACCGATAAGTATGGGAATCCCGAAAACAGCCGGTTCCAGGGTATTGTGCAATCCGGTTGCAAAAGCTCCGCCCACGTAAGCGATATCCGCATAGCTATAAATCTTGGTCAGAAGACCTATCGTATTAATAATGATAACTTGGCAGGATGAAGTGTCATTCTTTCCAATTTCAGAATAAAGTAAGACTTTCTTTGCTATTGATTTTTTCAAGGATTGAATGTGCTCAGCTTTTATATTGTGCGGGGCAAGTACGAATTTTAGCTGCTTTTGGGTTTCATTGATGAATTTTACGATGAGCTCTTCATCTTCCGGCCAAGTACTCCCTGCCACAAAACAAATTTTATTTTCTTTGAATGACTCCATAAATGAAAGCTTGTTATTTCTTTCTAATATTTCGGCAACCCTATCGAATCTCGTATCTCCGCTTATCGTGGTATTTGTTAGTTTTATGCTTTCCAATAGGGATACTGATGTATTGTCCTGGACAAAGAAATGGGTGAAAGTACCAAGCGCCTTTCGCATAATACCTCCATACCATTTAAAAAAAATCTGTTCTTTTCGAAACATGGCTGAAATTAAAAGAACCGGAACTTGTTTCTCTTTTAATTCTTTTAAGTAGTTGGGCCAAATCTCATATTTGACAAAAACCGCAAGTGCCGGATTCACCATTTCCAGGAAACGTTTTGCGTTTTTTCGAGTGTCCAATGGAAGATATACTACCGCATCGGCAACGTCGCTATTTTTTTTGACCTCATAGCCCGAAGGCGAAAAAAAAGTAACCAATAATTGATAGTTGGGATATGTGGATTTAAGCCTTTCAATTATGGGCAGGCCCTGTTCAAATTCGCCCAAAGAGGCGGTATGTACCCAGAT
>JABDKZ010000069.1 GCA_013001935.1 Maribacter sp. | reverse complement strand
TTTCTTAAAATGTAAAATGATAACGCAAAAAACGTGCCTACTAGTATTATTTATAGGTTAATCTGGCTAAATAGTCGTAATGATTCCCCTCACTTACAAGTTCGCACTCAAATTGACAGTTACTTGCGATATGTTGCAAGGTATTATAATCCAAATATAACCAAGAAAAAAGATTACTCGTTTCGCCATTATATCTCATCGTGAATTCTACTTCGCCATAGTAATCCCTAGATTTAGGAAATGTGTAACTACCATCTTTGTCTGCATCGAACATATAGATAATGTCGCTTGAATCAAGGAGGATTTGACCGTTCGGACTTAAGAGTGACTTGAAATGGTCTAAATAGAACTTTAAAAATTTAAGCTTGCCAACAATACCAATGCCGTTCATCAGCAATAGTAGAGTGTCGAACTTTTGATTCTTAAAATCCTGTATTGAGCAGTTTTGTGTTGATTTTACTCCTCTTCGTTTGCAAGTTTCTATGGCCCCTTTAGAGCTGTCTAAAGCGGTTACCGGTATATTTTTACTTTGAAGATAAAGGCTATGACTACCAGCTCCACAACCAATATCCAAGACGCTCCCTCGACATAATTGCAGTGCTTTTTGTTCAATTTGGGGCATTTCCCCATAATTTCTAAAGAGATAGGGTAGGGCCATTGTATCCGCTTCGTCTAAAGATGAAAACGTCTTTATGTCATCAACATAAATTCCTTTTTGATAATCCAGGAGGGCTCTTCCAAAAATATCCATTGACTTATAATTCGTACTTTGCATACAAAAATGGGGCTTTTACACCATTCTAAAAAACGGATAATGCGTTACATCAATACATTTTTATTTTGTTTTCTTTTAGTGCCTATGCTATGCAACGCTCAGGAATCTAGCTATACTAAGGATATTTCCGATTATTTAGATAGTAATGCTACCATGATGCGATATGATTATGCCTATGATGAATTATTAACAATGTTAGGCACTAGTTTTCCTAAAAATGATAAAAATGCACAAGGATGGAAATATTTAGAGGACAACAAAGAGAAGGCTTTGGAAGAGATGAAAAACAGGTTAATTCCTATATACAAGGCGAATTTTACGCATGATGAAATAAAACAAATGGCCGCATTTTATTCCTCCGAAACGGGGCTTCAGTTGATAAATGACCGTTCAAAATTGACGGAAGCCCATAAAGAAGAACTAAGTACATTTTATAATTCTACAACTGGCCAGAAGATCGTCAGTAAGCAAGAGGTGCTTTCCAACGAAATATCAATGGCTTCCGAGGGCTGGACTAGGGATTTATATGAAACTTCATTTAGTTTACTCAGTAATGAATGAGGTTTTAAAACAACTTCCTGCGAAGGCAAAAGAAAAGCATAATGCGAATAAAAAGTTTTTTGTCAAATTAAGAAAGAAGCCACCTAAGCACTTGGACTACTTAATGCAAGAATTGCATGAAGAAGAATTTCAAAGAACAGATTGTTTAACATGTGCTAACTGTTGTAAGACTACCGGGCCGCTTTTCACTGCAAATGATGTTGAACGTATTGCGAGACATTTTCGAATGAAACCACAAAAGTTTATAGAACAGTTTCTCAGAATTGATGAAGAAAACGACTATGTACTTCAGCAGGTACCCTGCAACTTTTTAGATGCGGATAATCATTGTACCATATACGACGTTCGGCCAAAGGCATGCCGTGGCTTTCCGCATACAGACCGAAAGAAATTTCAACAAATTGGCAGTCTTACACTTAAGAATGTAGCCATTTGTCCTGCGGCCTTTAATATTGTGGAGGCTATGAAAAAGAGATTGCCAAATTATTTATAAAGCAAGTATTTGGCACGTATTTTCTTGAAATTGTCCAGATCGGACTGCCAGGATTTTTTAATTTCTTCCTCGGAAAGACCAGCTTCGATCTGTTGCTGAAGTTTTTTGGTCCCAGCGTGTTTGGTAAAACCACTGGTATTGAAAAATAAACTTTTATCCTTGGTGTTTTTATAGGCGTCAATGATCCAATTTAAGGAAACCTGGTTCATTTTAGGAAACTTGGACAGATCTTTTCCATAACAAACCTTGCCATTTTCCTTGGGACTTTTAGAACCAAAATTTGGCCTTGGCCAATATCTGAAACTGTATTGGGTACTATCTAAGAACGAAGCCCCATAACGCTGGAACTGAAATTCGGTTCCCCTGCCCGCATTGATGTTTGTTCCTTCGAATAACCCAAGACTTGGATAAAGGTTTATCGCCGTGTCTGTTGGTAAATTCGGGGAAGGCCTAATACTTAAACTATATGCTGCGTTATGATCGTAGTGCTCTAAAGGTATGACGGTCAAAGCCACTTTGGACTCGCTTTTTAACCAACCTTCCTCATTGATCATATTTGCATATTCGCCTATGGTCATGCCATAAACCAACGGAATTGTGGTCATGCCCAAAAAGCCAGTATGTTCTTTTTCCATAGTTGGGCCATCTATATAATGACCATTTGGATTCGGCCGGTCTAAAACAAGTACGGGAATATTGTTCTCGGCGCAGGCTTCCATGACTAATTGAAGGGTGGCGATATAGGTATAAAAACGAACTCCGACGTCTTGTATGTCAAAAACCACTATGTCTAAACCCTCAAGCATTTCCTTGGAAGGCTTTCTGTTTTTACCGTAAAGTGAGATCAACGGTA
>JABDKZ010000061.1 GCA_013001935.1 Maribacter sp. | reverse complement strand
CTGCAACATGGTGCCCATAGCACCGTCTAAAACCAAAATTCGTTCTTGTAATAGCTTTAAAATATCTTTCATTACTGTCTTACTAATTATACTACATGATTATAGTACTATTCTGCCCAAATATTATGCATTCAATAATCAACTTAATGTTACAAGAGTGGTATAAAGGAAGACCAAAGTCTAATATCAGTTATCTCTCCCGCAATTTGCATGATAGAATGTAGCACCTTCTTTAAGGAAAAGGGTTGCCAAGGTTTCACAGGGTCTAGTCCCTCCGCCTTTCTTGATAACATTTTCAATTTATTAATGAACAGGAAGTAAAGAAACGTCAAAGTTCATTTAAAAACAAGGAAAAGCCCAATATTTAGGTAATTCATCAGAATATTCCGTTCTATGGCTTTATCAATGACTTAGTCATATTATTCATTTTGGCAACTTTTTCAAGAAAATCCCCCTTTATTGATTTTCGGTAGGTATTTAAATTTATCACCATTTGATTGATATCTTCCGGAATGACATCCTCAAAAAACTGACGCAACCTTTTGGCAGTGGTTGGCGATTTACCATTTGTGGAAATAGCAATTTTAACATTGCCCTTTGTGACAATACCGCCCATATAAAAATCGCAATAAGGAGGGTTATCAGCAACATTTATCAATTTATCCTGTTTTCTGCAGTCCCTATAAACCTGGATGTTTACTTCCGGATTATCAGTCGTGGCCACAATCATATGTTTTCCATCTAAGTATTTTTCGTGATACTCATCTAAAATCAACTCAGCATTATACTCTTTGGCCAATTGTGAAGTGCTTTCCCTAAATTCAGGAGATACCAGTACAACATTGGCATCCGGACTTGATTTGGTCAAGAAAGTCAGTTTTTCTTCAGCCACATTACCCCCACCAACAATCAATATGGATAGTTTTGAAGCTTTAAGAAAAATGGGATATAAATTATTTCTTTCCATAATCAATATACTAATGCCCTCGCTGCATAATTTTTTTGGATATCCAAGATGCGTTCCCGATGTTTTACAACTTCCCCTATGATAATGATCGCAGGATTCGACAAACCCTTTTTTTTCGCTATTCCTTGAATTGAAGCAACGGTCCCAGTACCTATTTTTTCATTTTCGGTTGTACCGTTTTGTATGATGGCTATTGGGGTTTTTGCCTTCCCTTCATTTTTGAATAACTCAATAATAGCCTTTAACTTGGCCATACCCATGAGAATTACCACCGTTGCTTTTGATTTAGCGGCCAAGTGAATATCATCGGATAATTTATGGTCCTTGGTAGTACCAGTTATTACCCAAAAACTTTCAGCAGAACCTCTTTTAGTAACAGGAATGTGCTGTGCTGCAGGTACCGAAATGGCAGAAGAAATACCGGGTACCAAAGCCACGTCTAAACCGTTGTATCCCGCATAATCCATTTCTTCAGCCCCTCTACCAAATACAAATGGGTCGCCACCTTTTAGACGAACCACATGCCCATGGGATTTTGCTCTGCTTACAATCAACTCATTAATTTGGTCTTGTTGGTATGAATAACAACCCCTTCTTTTACCAACAAATATATGTTCGGCAGTTGGTGCATATTGCAATAACCCAACATCGACCAAGGCGTCGTACAAGACCACATTGGCACTTGCCAATACCTTGATACCTTTCAATGTAATCAAGTCTATATCGCCAGGACCTGCCCCAACTACCGATAATTTAGGTTGCTTATGCATTTATCAATTCTAGTTTTCTATAAGCGTCCACAGTTTCAAGAAAGCTTTTTGCATCTTCCAAATAGCTAAGGGCAAATGCTGCTGTAGGTTCATTTTTATTGATTTGCAAAACCAAATCTGAAAACCCAACGCCAAGATTCAATCTATTTGAAGCCACAAAGATTTCATCAAAATCCTTAATTATGCTGGCGTGGGTATTTGTTTTCGTTTTTTCCGCTGTCAGCAATGCTTTAGCAGAATTAACCATTGAGGAATATGAATGATAAATACTTGCTGCCCACTTTCCTTCCTGATAAGTTGATGCAGCACTTTGAATTTTCTCTTTGCTTTCAAACAACAACGTGGCAATCAAATCTATGACTACACCTGCACATTCCCCTATACCAATGGCTTTCTGATACCTCTCTTCTGTACCCCAATCAATAAAATCATCCTGATTAAGATTATCCATTGTTCCTAATGGCTTTAAAAGCTCATAGAAATAGGGTTTTCCCTTTGCTTCGTAATAAGTTGTATAATCGGAACCATTCGCATTTACGTCAAAATCATTCAATATTAAACGCAAAGCCTCCGGACCTCTTCTGCTAGGAACTTTAATTATTTTGTCAGCGAATTTTCCGTTACCATTACCAATATTCCCACCTCCCAATAACACTTGAAGCGCAGGAGCAACCAATTTGTCTTTAGTGCGTATTGACATCCCTTGAAATCCGATATTGGCCATATTATGTTGACCACAGGCATTCATGCAACCACTAATCTTGATAACCACATCCGGATTGTTGATATAATCGGGATATTCTGCTTTGATTACCCTTTCCAATTCCTTTGCAATTCCCGTACTACTTGCAATGCCAAGGTTGCAGGTATCAGTTCCCGGACAGGCCGTAATATCCAACGCCTTATTATATCCTGCATGTGCAAATCCCAGTTTTTCCAATTCCACATAAAAGAAGGGAATCAATTCCTCTTTTACATAAGGTATCAAAATGTTCTGGCGCAAGGATAAACGTAGCTCCCCAGCAGCATATTTTTCGACCAAATCTGCCAATAATCGCGCCTTATCTGTATAAAAATCACCTAATAGGACTTTTATCCCGATAGCTACAAATCCCTCTTGCTTTTGGAGAACAAGGTTTGTCGATTTCCATTGTTCATATGCTTTTTGATCAGCAATTTCAACTTCAGGAACTACAACGGTCGCAATTTTCACCTTTGGATAGGTTTCTACCTTGATTTTATAGCTTTTATGGGGAACAGCTTTAGTCTCTTCTGCCAGCAATTGCTTGAATCCTTCCAGTCCAAGGTCTTTCAATAAAAACTTCAGTCTAGCTTTTGCCCTACTTTTTCGTTCTCCGTAGCGGTCAAAAACGCGCACTACGGCTTCCATTAATGGTATTATCCCATCGCTGGACAAAAAGGAATACAATACGTCGGCATGACGAGGTTGTGAACCTAAACCTCCACCCAGCATTACTTTAAACCCTTTCACTCCATTTTCGATTTTGGCAATAAAGCCAATGTCATGCATATATGACAATCCCGTATCCCCATCAGTCGCCGAGAATGATACTTTGAACTTTCTTCCCATGTCCTGGCTGATAGGATTTCGCAAGAAATATTCAAATAGTGCATGCGCATACGGTGAAACATCAAAAGGTTCATCAATATCAATGCCCGCTGTTTCACTTGCAGTTACATTACGCACGGTATTACCACAGGCCTCACGTAAGGTTACTTCATCTTTCTCTAATTGGGCCCATAGTTCAGGGGTTCTGTCCAAGTCAACATAATGTATCTGAATATCCTGTCTTGTTGTTATATGCAATCGCCCTGTTGAATATTCGTCAGATACATCACAGATTCGTTTGAGTTGCTTTGAAGTTACTTTACCATAGGGCAACTTTATTCGTATCATCTGCACCCCAAATTGGCGTTGCCCATAAACCCCACGAGCCAGACGAAGGCTTCTAAATTTTTCCTCATTGATATTTCCCTCTTTAAACCGACGGATTTTCGCCTCTAGATCAATGATATCTTTTTCTACAATCGGGTTTTCTATTTCTGTCCTAAAACTTTGCATAATATTCCTCATATATGACATTTTAATTATATCCTATTATATCTATCTATTTAATAGGTTATTTAAAATGTCTATTCTACTAATTCTTAATAGTTTTGGGTTTAATTAATGAATCCTGCGCCTACAGTGTTGTTTGATTGGGCATCAATTAAAATAAAAGACCCATTGGTTCTGTGTTCCTTGAAAGGATCGTAGAAAATTGGTTTGTTCAATTTAAACGTCACCTTGGCAATATCATTGATTTTCAGCGAATCAATATCTTCTTC
>JABDKZ010000043.1 GCA_013001935.1 Maribacter sp. | reverse complement strand
CCTTCAATGCCTGCCATTTCGAGAATTGTGGGGTAGAAATCCTCAATAATCACGTATTCTTCGGAAATGGAATTCGGGGCAACTTGACCTGGCCATTTTACCATCATGGGCTCCCGAATCCCGCCTTCATAGACTGAGCCCTTACCACTGGCCAATGGTTTGTTGTGCGTATGTTTATCACCACCTCTTGCTACTGCACTTAATCCACCATTATCAGACATGAATAAAATGATGGTATTTTCTTCAATATTTTTCTCCTCCAAATAGTCCATTATATCTCCAAGGCTTTTATCCATGCCTTCGACCATAGATGCATATTTGGCCTCGGTAGAGTCGATTCCTTTATCCAAATATTTCTGGATAAAACGATCATCTGCCATTATTGGCGTATGCACTGCATAGTGCGCCATGTATAAGAAAAAAGGCTGTTGGGTGCTTACTACTGAATCAAGGGCCACTAATGCTTCTTGGGTAATCGCCTCTGATAAATGTATGTTCTTCCCATGATATTTTTGCAAACCAGGAACTGCCCACACTTCTTTCCCTTCCTTTCCAATGCCGAAATTATCGGTTCCCAAATAACTTTCTGGTGCACCTGCGGCATGGCCAGCGATATTCACATCAAAACCTAAATTCAACGGATTTTCGCCGGGGGGACCTATGGCTCCTAAATGAGCCTTCCCCGAATGCACGGTATAATAACCGGCGTCATTCAATGCCTGAGCTAAAGGGGTGGCATGCACGGCCAAAGAATCTCCAGCTTTTGGGCTCATCCCGTTTACATTCCAGATAGGGAACTCTAATGTAGGATGGTTTTTTTCCATGGGTTGAATGCTATCTTTCCTAAGCGTCCAATTCGTAACACGATGTCTAGCGGCATTCATCCCTGTCATCAGACTAATACGGGTAGGCGAGCAAACGGCAGTAGCATAGGCCTGGGTAAATTTAACACCTTGCATTGCCAATCGTTCCATATTTGGCGTACGATAAATTTCATTATAAGGGGTATTCTTATACCAGAACGGTACTGAGGTATCTTGCCAACCCATATCGTCAACCATGAACAAAACAATATTGGGTTTTGGTTCAGGGATTTCATCGGCCTCACAAGAACCTAAGACGATGGCCACTAAGACAATCGCAATAAGTCTATATTTCTTCATTCCCAAAAGCTTTTAAAACGGGTTTTCCTCTCCAACATTCCGGAGCTTCCAAACCTAACAAATAGGCAATTGTCGCTGCAGTATCATAAGTTACTATACTTTCGTCCAACACGCCTTTCGCTGGAATGTTTTTGCCATAAATAATCCATGGTATTTCAACTTCTAACAAAGTCTTCCCTCCATGACCTTTTTCAATTCCTCCGTGATCCGAACTGAAGATGATGACGGTATCCTCTAGCATACCATTCGCTGTTAATTCATTTAGAATAGTGCCAACAAGACCATCAATTATCTCAATCGCCTCGTAGTACTCGGGAGTGTCATGGCCAATAGAATGACCGGCGCCATCAGGCTCGTCAAAATGAATAAATGTCAAGGCCGGTTTTTCCTTTGTGATAAATTCTAATGCCTTTATAGCTGTAGCCTCATCGGTATCCCCATTAAAATCAAGATCAACCATATTCTTCTCAAACAAATAACCAATACCTCCCCATTTATAAGAAACACCCATCTTTGCCTCTGGCATTTGTTCGTCGATAACGCTAAAAATTGTTGGATAGATATTACCCTTACCCAAGATACGAGAAGGGATTTCAGGGATTTTGCTACCCCATTCAGTGTACCCATGAAGCTCTGGCCCCGAACCCATAATCATTGATGCCCAATTCACGGCACTTGAAGAGGGCAAAACCGCCCTCGCTTTTAATGAATAGGCACCTTGCCGCATCATTAGCCTTAAATTGGGCACTTTCGCTTTCTTGAAAGCATAGGCACCGAAACCATCTGAACCAATCAAAATCACATGTTTGGCTAAGGGCATTTTCGCTTTGTTATTTGTTTCCATTTTACACGAAACCAATACCATCACTATTGAAAAACATAGTACATAAATTCTGCTCATAAGTTTATTTTTTCAATGTTGAATTTAGCCAGACTTTAGTGTTCTTCGGAAGCTCAATCTCAACCACTTCAGGCCCATACTTAATTTTTATTGATTTTGCCTCTTTCGACAACAATCCCAATTTTACGAGATTACCATTGCGCCATTCAATCTCTACTTCAATATTCCCTCTGGCTTTAATACCTTTTACGCTTCCACTTTTCCAATGGGGAGGTAGTGCTGGTAATATTCTTAAAAATCCTTCATGGGACTGTAATAAAAGTTCAACCACGGCAGCTGTATATCCAAAATTTCCGTCGATTTGAAAAGGCGGATGCTCATCGAAAAGATTATCAGCAATTGAAATCTGTAAGAACTTCTTTATATTTTCTTGGGCTGAATTGGCGTCTAACAAACGGGCATTAAGGTTGATCATCCAGGCCCTACTCCAACCCGTACCAGCTCCTCCGTGTTCTAGGCGGTAATCAATAGTTTTCTGGGCTGCTTCGAAAGCGCCTTTATTTTTCGTGGTAATCTCATCCCCAGGATGCAACGCATATAAATGTGACATATGACGGTGTCCTTTTTCAGGTTCATCATACGGTTCGTTCCATTCCAATAACCTACCATCTTTACCAACTACCACCCCGGGATGCAATTTTGCCCTTTTGATGGCAACCTCTTTTGTAAATTCATTTTGAATTCCCAATATTTCAGAAGCTTCCAAGACATTATCAAAAACCTCAGCAATAATTTGATGCCCCATTGCACTCCCAAAGGAGACCGCGGCAGAATTGCCATCAGCGTTACTGTATGAATTTTCAGGGGAGGTTTCTGGTGATGATACCCATAATCCAGTCTTTTCATCCCATATTAGCCAGTCCAAATAAAATTCGGCGATGCCTTTCAATACTGGATAAGCCCTACTCTTTAGAAAGTCACGATTTTCCGTAAACCTATAATGTTCCCAATAATGTTGGGCACACCAACCGCCCCCATGAATCCAGGAACCCCAATACGCCCTTTCGGCACGCATAAAAGACGGTGCCCATAAGTCGGAAGCATGATGGGCCATTGTGCCCCTATTTATCCCATATTGCTTTTTTGCAGTGTTTTCACCTCTTGCTAAAACGCGGTCTAGATAATCAAAAAAAGGATAGTGCAACTCGCTCAAATTAGTAACTTCAGCAGGCCAATAATTCATTTGCAAATTAATGTTCAAATGGTAATCGGCATTCCATGGGGCCTCAATATGTTCGTTCCAAATACCTTGTAAGTTTGCAGGATTACTGCCTTGTCTAGACGAAGCAATCAAAAGATACCGGCCATATTTAAAAAGTTTTGCGGCCAAATCAGGATCTTCACCCCCATCTTTTATCCTTTGCAGTCTGGTATCGATAGGTAAACTGTCCAATTC
>JABDKZ010000031.1 GCA_013001935.1 Maribacter sp. | reverse complement strand
AACAAGATTGCAATGGCGCTTTCCCAGAATATGCGCTCTATTGTATCATTCAATTCTAAATTTGATGTAGGATTTGCCCTTGCTGGTTACCCAGATGACGAAGAACAAATGCCGGACTTTCCAAATTTCACCACGCAAGAAAATCTAGGGTTGGACATTTTTTATAGAGGACGAAATGGTGCCACTTGTTTATACTGTCATGGAAATCCACAACATGTAAACGATGAAGCCAAGAATAACGGTCTTTCTTTAAATTACGTTGATAATGGGAAAGGTGAGGTGACAGGTATTGCTTCTGATGACGCCTTATTTAAAGTACCAACGCTAAGAAATATTGCAATGACTGCACCTTATATGCACGATGGAAGATTTGAGACGCTCATGGATGTTGTGAATCATTACAGTACCAATATTCAAGACCACCCTAACTTACACTTTAGATTAAAAGATTCTGACGACCCATCACCCGATTCCAAGGTATTAAGATTAAACTTAACACAAGCGGAAAAGGAAGCGCTCGTAGCCTTCCTTAATACATTGACTGATGAGTCTATTCTCAGTGATGAAAAATATAGCACCCCATTCAACCGATAAATACTGCATACAACAATCGTGACCATAGACAACCTGTAGACCTTCCTTCTATTTATGCTATACTTGTCTATGACTCGCCTTTAAGAATATCTATAAGTTAAGACCCATCTCACTTATAGCTGCCTTCGCAAGCTTTATTCTCGTTGTATTAATGAGCTATTTTCAACTATCTTTCATAAAACTGTTGCGACCAAACGCTACATTGTTCAGACTGCGATTAGTTATCTGCAGCATACAGCAGAGCCGATAGCTTGTTATCCGATTCAGTAAAACGAAATAAGTTGCTCAACATAGAGAATTATTCGTGGGTAAGCATAGAGAAGGAAAAGAAGAAACAATAACAGCTAACCTTGATGCCATTAAAAAGGTTTTGATTTGGAATTCGGAAGCATTAAACTAGCTGGTTTTAATAATTAAACTATAAGTAATGGCTTAAAATCCAATCTATTGTCTATTTTAAGTCACCAGCAACTTCAAAATGTTTTCGCCAAAAACTAAAAGAAACATCATTCGAATTATTCCATTTGGAGTGATATGGTTTATTTTCGGTATCACCTACCTGCTTCTTGAGAGAGGATTACTTGGTCAATTAGATTATTATCCAGCGACAGGTAATCCGTACGAATTTGGGGGAGTTACCATTATTTTTATTATTTCTGTTGTAATCACCGGGTTACTCGTTGGAACCTTTGAAATACTATTTCTCGGCACCTTGTTTAAAAGTTTAAGTTTCGGCAAAAAAATATTGTTTAAATCAATAATTTATGTCGCCCTTATTCTCACTTTCCTGGTAGTATCTACTGTGATTAATAATGCCTATATACTTAATTCAGGTTTCTGGGATAGTGATGTTTGGAGTAATGTATGGGCTTTTGTATTCAGTTTTGCTTTTTTAAGTGTGGTGGTTTTCATTACAGTGATCATTGGAATTTCAATATTTTTCTCTGAAGTAAGTGCCAACCTTGGAATTTCTGTACTCCACAATTTTTTTGTTGGGAAATATCATAAACCAAAAGTAGAGGAAAGAATTTTTATGTTTTTGGATATGAAATCATCGACTACCATCGCAGAAAAGCTAGGTCATGAAAAATATTTCCAAATGCTCAATGCGTATTATTCAGATTTCACAGATTCCATAATTAATCACAATGGTGAAATTTATCAATACGTAGGAGATGAAATTGTTATTTCCTGGAGTCTAAAAAATGGTCTGGGTGACAATAATTTTTTAAAATGCTTCTTTTCACTAAAAGCCGCGCTATTCAATCAATCAAAAAGATATCTTTCAAAATATGGAGTGATCCCTACTTTTAAAGCGGGTTTTCATTTTGGAAAAGTAACCATTGGTGAAATTGGAGAACTAAAAAAGGATATTATTTTTACAGGGGACGTGCTCAATACAACTGCTCGAATTCAAGGTCTGTGCAACACATTTAACGTTGATTTGCTCATATCTGGACAACTCCGAAATAAGATGATGCCAGCACCAAACTTCCAAATCAAATCTTTAGGAAAAAAAGAGTTAAGAGGGAAAAAAGAGTTGATTGAATTATTCACGGTCCACTCGACTTGACCAAATGTCTAAATCTAAATACAATAAAAGAACTAACAACAGCTATTACCAACAAAGTCTATTGGTCATTCAAAAGTCTTTGGTACAAGTGTTATGACCAATGCCAAAATCCTGCTCTACCCTCTTTTTACTAATTTCAATTGCCTCTTATTCTATAGTTAAGGAAGTTTAAAAGAGATATCATTGAAGGGGCATATTTTTAAGTTTTCTATCCTTCGCCGTACACCAACTTTAAATCAGTCCTTACCCACCGTAGATACCGTTTACAAGTTCATTTGTTTTTTTAGCTTTAGCATCGAAAAAATCTTTATTATGCAAAAGCTACTTACCTTATTTATATTCCTATCCACAATAGTCTCGATACAAGCTCAGGATCGACTCACTGGACAAACTTTTACTACTCGCTCAGAGATCCTTGCAAAAAATGGCATGGCTGCAACCAGTCAACCCTTGGCGACGCAAGCAGCTCTGGATATCTTAAAGAAAGGTGGCTCGGCTATGGATGCAGCTATAGCAGCCAATGCGGTACTGGGTTTGGTCGAACCGGCCAGTTGTGGAATAGGAGGAGATATATTCGCCATAGTTTGGGATGCCAAAACAGAAAAACTCTACGGTTTTAACGGAAGTGGAAGATCACCTAAATCTTTGGATATGGATTATTTCGTAGAAAAGGGAATGGAGCGTATTCCGCTTTTTGGCCCGCTTGCGGTATCTACCCCTGGAACAGTAGATGGATGGTTTATGATGCATGACAAATTCGGCAAACTACCTATGTCAGAAATTCTGTCGCCGGCGATTCAATATGGGCAAGATGGTTTTCCGGTATCTGAAGTAATCGCTTACGAAATGGCGTCTAATTATCAAAACAAGGTCGACCTACCGGGTTTTGCGGAAACCTACCTTCCCAATGGCCGGCCGCCTAAAAAGGGAGAAGTATTTGTCAATGCCAACCTAGCCAACACCTATGAGCAAATAGCCAAAGAAGGAAGAGATGCCTTTTACAAAGGCGATGTCGCACGTACTATTGACGCCTTCATGAAGAAACATGGCGGGTTCCTCTCCTACGAAGACCTAGCTTCCCACACAGGTAACTGGATAGAGCCTGTGAGCACCAATTACAGGGGCTATGATGTATGGGAACTGCCTCCCAACGGACAGGGTACCGCAGCATTACAAATGCTCAATATTTTGGAAGGATATGATATCAAAAATATGAATTTTGGCAGCGCGGAATACCTGCATGTTTTGACGGAGGCCAAGAAGTTGGCTTATGAAGACCGAGCCAAATTTTACGCTGATCCCGACTTTTACAACGTCCCCATTGATGAATTACTTTCGAAGGAGTATGCTGTGGAACGAAGTAAAC
>JABDKZ010000002.1 GCA_013001935.1 Maribacter sp. | reverse complement strand
GCTAATGATGACATCAAAGAGATAGAGCAAAAAATGGAGCTCGAACAAAGTATAGCGCGAATTGATTCGCTCCTACCCGTGTATACTGAGACCATTGAAGAACGCAAAGTACAGGCAACTAATTTTTTAGGTAGATCTCCCAATATAGAGCAGGTAGATAATCAAATTAAATCGTGGAATAGATATCGTGATTTTTTTGAAAATTTTCAAACTACCATCAACCTCTTTGCTGAACGGAATGCCTTACTTCGCGAGTCAATTGAGTATAATGAAAAAACATGGGAATTGACGTATCAGAATGCGGAGCAGAAGGAGGTTCCGGTGAATCTTCTGATAAACGTTAAATCTGTATGGGACAATTACAAAGAAATTGAAACCATTGTTACCGATAAGAATACTAAGTATTTAAATCTACAGTCCCAAGTAAGTAGTCAAATTAATGTTATTGACGAAGTTATTGAAAGCTTAAAGTCATTGCGGTATTCTGAGGTCTATCAAATTTTATATTTGCGAAACCAGCCCCTTTGGAAAACTTCTTTTAAGAGTTTCAGAGACACTGTTGAAAAAGAAGGCGATGAATCCATATCCCAAAACTTTACCGCAATTCGGACGTATACAAGGGCCAAGGAAAACACCATTTATCTCTTTGTAATTGTAGTTGCACTTATATTTTTTGGGACTCGGGTTTTGAAAAAAAACTTGCTAAAAGACCAGTCAGGAAAGGTTGATGCAAATTTACAACGGGCAAAGGATATCATCTTAAAGGATACGTTCTTAGTGATTTTCTTCTTGGTGTTACTGTCGGCAAATTATATATTTATCAATACCCCAAAGCTCTGGTTCGATAGTATTCTTTTTCTAGTTCTTATAGGTGCTGCCTTTCTGGTTAGGCCATATATGACAGGGCGTTTTAGATATGTGCCCTACCTTGTTATTGCAATTTTTATATTGAATGTAGCAAAGACCTATTTATGGTTAACCCCAATTCAAAATCGTGTCTATTTACTGATTCAGACCTTTGTGTTTGTGGGAATTTTGGCTTATATAACATATCCATATAAAGTTACTAGCAAGTTAAACCTTAGCAGATTTGGTTCTCTATTAATTCGCTTAACGCCGGTTTTTTACCTAATACTTGTCATAGCCTTTATTTCGAATGTTTTAGGCTATACAAACCTAACTGAGGTCTGTATAAAGATTATTAATCAGGGTAGTGAATTAACGATTATCTTTTATGCTATCTTAATTATAGCGTATGGTCTGGCATTGGGCTTTATCAGTAATCATTATCGTCGTAAAATAGATCTTAGCGCTCTTAGTAGAACGGGTTTAGAGTTGAAGGTAATGCGTGCCATTCGCATTGTGATTATGGCTTGCTGGCTGTATTATTTTTTAAATTTGGTAGATCTTTACCAACCACTTGTCTCAACATTTGATAATATACTTTCTATACCGTATAAGGTTGGCAGCGTAACATTTACGCTTGGTATGATCTTTGGATTTATTGGTATCCTAGCCGCCTCGTTCCTTATCACAGGAATTATTTCGTTTTTGCTGGATGGCCAGGAGATTAAACTGAATTTTATTACGCTCCCAAAAGGCGTTCCTGCGGCAATCTCTTTGGTTATACGTTATTTTATTTTGGCCTTAGGATTTGTTTTGGCCATTTCAGCCTTGGGGATAGACCTAAGCAAGTTTAATCTATTGGCTGGTGCTCTTGGATTGGGCATTGGATTTGGACTGCAAAACGTGGTCTCTAATTTTATATCCGGAATAATCCTGGTTTTTGAACGACCCATTTTAACCGGTGATGTGGTTGAGGTAAATAGTTTACTTGGGATTGTTAGTAAAATAGGGGTTCGTTCTTCCCGAATAAGTACCTATGATGGTTCTGAGGTTGTGGTACCAAACAATAATCTGATTTCAAATGATTTGATCAACTGGACCCTTTCAAACAATATACGAAGGAATGAAATCTGGATCGGAGCTTCCTATGGCTCGGACCCCAATCAGGTACTTGAAGTGCTATTGGATGTTGTGTCTGAAAATAAGATGGTTTTAAAAAATCCTGCACCCATGGCGCTCTTTGATAAGTTTGGTGAAAGCGCCCTTAGCTTCCGCTTGCTTTTTTGGGTGTATTTTAAGAACAGTTTAAAATCTAAAAGTGATGTATCGATTGCAATATATAACCGTTTTGAAGAGTTGGGTATAGAAATCCCCTTACCGCAACGGGTGGTACGTTTATCAAAAAGCGACCAAAACCCTGATACGTTGTCTAATGATTTTATGTCAGGGGATTTACCATCAAAGAATCCCGAATAAGCCAAGTATATGGCTTTGGTTCGCGATGACAGGTCTGGATATATATTGATAGCTAAGCGCGAAACGCCTTACTGTTTAAAAAATAGATCGGTAAACACTTATTAAGCCTTTTGTAAACTTCTATTTCAATTACATGACGATAATAAACCGGGGCGACAAAAAAAGCGGGTCATTCATATTGATAGAAACTAAAAAGAGCCCTATCAGCTAAGACAAGACTCTTTTACGAGAACACTATATGAAAATGAAAAAAACTTATTTCGTTTTTATTACATAGTAAATGTAGGGTAGTAAAAGCATTCAAGAAAAGAAATGATGTATAGCAAGTTAATATTGTGGTGAATGCATGCTTTTGTGTTTATTAAATGGATTTTACAGTAATTTCTGAGTATGTTTGAATATTGATTTGCGCAACCAAATGCCATTTATTCATCTAAAAAGAAAAAAATCATGAAAAAGTTAGTTGCATTGCTTTTTTTAACCTTTATAGTTGTTTCATGCTCCAAGGATACTAATGATGACTCAGATGCTACGCCTACCCCTTTGGAAGGTAAATGGATATTGACCAATGTATCCTGTTTTTGTGATTTTGGGAATAACCCTGATTTTAGCGGCCATAAAATAACGTTTGCAGGGAACAATCTGAAAGTTGAGAATACGGGGGTGTTTTCGTTTTTAACTGATGCAGAAGGGATTTTTACCTTACAAGGTGATTTGATCACACTCAATAATGGAGTGCAATATACCTATGTTCTAAAACCTGATGTATTGGCACTTACCTTGGTAGATAATCCCCAAATTGCCGATGATGAAATTTTATTGACCTATAATCGGGAATAGTTCACCGCTTTCTTATTGAAATGCTGGCATTCCTGTAATATCAGCCCCTGTTATCAATAAGTGGATATCATGGGTGCCCTCATAGGTAATAACACTTTCGAGGTTCATCATATGGCGCATAATACTATAATCGCCAGTAATTCCCATCCCACCTAACACTTGTCTCGCTTCGCGTGCAATTTTGATGGCCATCTCAACATTATTACGTTTAGCCATAGAGATTTGAGCGGTGGTAGCACGACCATCATTTTTTAATTGCCCTAAACGAAAGGCCAATAATTGCGCTTTGGTGATTTCGGTAATCATTTCGGCCAATTTCTTTTGTTGCAATTGTGTGGCAGCAATGGGTTTCCCAAATTGTATACGTTCTTTGGCATATCTTAAGGCCGTATCATAACAGTCCATCGCCGCACCAATAGCGCCCCAAGCAATACCATAACGAGCGGAGTCTAAACACCCAAGCGGAGCTCCCAATCCGTTTTTTCCAGGCAATAGGTTATCTTTTGGGACTTTGACATTATCAAATATCAGTTCTCCTGTTGCAGATGCTCTAAGCGACCATTTACCGTGAGTTTCAGGTGTTGAAAATCCTTCCATTCCACGTTCTACGATTAAACCATGTATACGACCTTCTTCATTCTTGGCCCAAACAACGGCTATGTCTGCAAAAGGTGAGTTTGATATCCATAATTTAGCGCCATTCAAAAGAAAGTGGTCACCCATATCTTTGAATTTTGTCTCCATTCCCGAGGGGTTAGATCCATGATTAGGCTCAGTAAGACCAAAACAGCCCATAAATTCACCTGTGGCCAATTTTGGCAAATATTTTTTTCGTTGTTCCTCGGTTCCATATTGGAAAATGGGGTACATGACCAATGAAGATTGCACCGAGGCCGTAGAACGTACGCCACTATCCCCTCGTTCAATTTCTTGCATTATGAGTCCGTAACTGATTTGGTCCAAACCAGCGCCACCGTATGCTGGAGGGATATACGGTCCAAAGGCCCCGATTTCTGCCAAGCCGTTGATAATCTGTTTGGGGAATTCAGCCTTTTGTGCATATTCTTCAATGATGGGGGAGATATCGCGTTTTACCCACTGGCGAGCCGCATCGCGTACTAATAAATGTTCTTCAGATAATAAATCGTCTAAATTGTAGTAGTCGGGAGCTTCAAATAAGTCGGGCTTCATCTTGGCGTATTTTTGGTCAAAGGTAAATAAAGAAATATAACATATCAAAGGGCTCCAGTTATATTTTTATGCATTTAAAAATTGTGCCAAAAGCCGATGGAAATGATGCACGCCTTGCTCTCGGGTCGGGGAGAATCGCCCCGCTTGATAGAATTGTGAACGTACCCCTTTTTGTACACCTTCAACAACCTCTTCATCCTCTATTTCTACCTTATCCAATATTGATCCTGCACCTACATCAAGTTTAGAAGCATCATAAACGTAGCTATAGAAAGAAACTTTAGTACGATTAATTGCTAGCGGTTGTACTACATTTACCGATAGGCCCCAAGGATAAAAATTAAGCATCAGGTTCGGGAAAACCCAATAATAATAAGCCGCAATTTGTTTACCATAATCCAAATGGCCTTTAGGTAAATCAAATACGGTATCGGTGCCTTCGGCATAACCAATTTGCAAATTAAGATGCTCATGCAGAACGGTGTCGTAATTACCATAATCCAATACGGCATTTAAATCATCATGTACAAATGGAATATGAAAGCCTTCCAAATAATTATCGCAATAGAGTGCCCAATGGGCGTTTACCTGATAATCTTTTGATCTGCTTTCATCAAGTTTAAATTCATGCAGAGGTAAAAAACCAACCCTATCGTTAAGGGTGTCGATTACTTGTTGAAACTCAAATGAAGGATCGAGCCCTGTAAATAAAAATGGCCCCCAATGCCTTAGTTTAAATCTGTGCATGTTGTCACATGGCCTTGGAAATGCTTCTGCATCCTTAAACTCAGGCATATGCTCAAAAGTGCCGTCTAATTTAAATCTTCGGCCGTGATAACCACATATTAATTTTTTGGTCTTCCCGGAGGAAGTAACCACGAGATTCCCCCTATGGGTACATACGTTGCTTATGCAATGAATCTTTTCCTCATCATCTTTGGTCAATACCAAGGGTTCTGTCATGAAATTATCCAATAAAACCATTGGATGTGCGTGCCGAGGGTTATCTACCTGATCTTGATGCCCTAACCAATGCCATGATTTATAAAAGATCTTATTTTTGATAGCTTCAAAGATTTCCGCGTCTCTGTAAAAAGAAGCCGGTAATGTCTCTGCTTTTGAAATGTCGGGGTCTATGAAGAATTTAGTTGGCATTGATTATTAATTGTATATTGGTGATGCTTCTAAATTACGTAATAAATTATACTCCCGTAAAACAATTGATATGAATTCAAAACCTCAAAAAATTGGTTTTATCACCGCTACTTCGCTTGTTATTGGCAATATGATTGGTGCAGGCATATTTCTTGTTCCATCTTCATTGGCAAGTTATGGGAGTATAAGCTTACTAGCATGGGTTTTCACTGCTATGGGTGCCTTGGTATTGGCAAAAATATTTAGCAATATGAGCAAAATATTTATCAATAAAAGTGGAGGGCCTTATTTTTATTCCAAAGCTGGGTTTGGAGAGTTTATTGGGTTTTTGGTTGCTTGGGGCTATTGGATTTCCATCTGGATAAGTAATGCGGCTGTTGTAATTGCCATAATAGGTGCTTTGAGTCATTTTTTTCCTGTGTTAGCTACAAATCCACTAATGGGAGTTTCCCTGGGAATGGTAGTGATTTGGTTATTGACCTGGGTCAATTTAAGAGGCATGAAGTCTTCCGGGAAGATTCAAGTAATTACAACCATCTTAAAATTGGTGCCCTTGGTTTTTGTGATAATTATCGGGATTTTCTTTTTTGACATAAATAATTTTCCGTCGTTTAATTTAACCGGGGAATCAGATTGGGCCGCAGTTTCTAGTGCAGCGGCAATTACTTTATACGCTTTTTTGGGTGTTGAAAGCGCATCGATTCCTGCAGGAAATGTTAAGAATCCGGAAAAAACAGTTCCTAGGGCAACCATGCTGGGAACTATCGTTGTAACCCTAGTCTATTTGTTGAGCTCTATAGTTTTATTTGGGATTATTCCTGTTGATGAATTGGCAAGCTCGCCAAAACCTTTTGCAGATGCAGGGCAAATTATTGCCGGTGATTTTATGGGATATTTCGTTGCAGCTGGGGCCGCTATTGCGGGAATTGGAAGCCTAAACGGATGGATTCTGCTCTCCGGACAATTACCGATGGCTACCGCCCAGGATCGTATGTTTCCAAAAATATTCAAACAGGAAAATAGTGCTGGAGCGCCATACATTGGACTATTTATAGGAAGTGGTTTAACATCCCTTTTGGTGCTAATGAACCTTTCTGATGGCCTTGTGAAAGCCTTTACCTTTCTATTGAATATTACTGTTTTTACGGTATTAGTTCCTTATTTATTTGTTGCTGCGGCATATATAATTGTGGTCATCGAAAAGAATTTACATTTTAACAATGCGATTAAAACATTTGCATTGGGGACGCTAGGGGGGTCATACACTATTTGGGCCATTTATGGCTCTGGTTCAGATACAGTTTTTTATGGTTTTCTATTACTATTGGCAGGAATTCCATTTTATTTGTTGATGCAATGGAACAAACGCCGGAAATAATGAAGACTTCCCATTCAGAATACTTAAAATTAGATTCGGTCTATTTAAAATCGGTCCGAAACGCATTTGTTTCAAATGAGGTCTTAGCCGAACAATGGCAAGATTTGAATTATGTATCAAAACCTGACTTTGAAGAGGCCCTAGGTGAATATGACTATTTTGAGACCTTGCTACTAAAAATTAATATAGAAGTAAAACACTTCCCTAAAGATTTTACTACCAAAATTGATTCTATCTATTGTAGAGATGCATCAATTGCTACTGACTATGGCATGATTATCTGTTCAATGGGGAAAGCAGGAAGAAGATGGGAACCCGAGGCGCAACGTAAATCCTACCTCGCCAAGGGTATTCCTATTTTAGGAACAATTGAATCTCCAGGAACACTTGAGGGAGGCGATGTAGCTTGGTTGAATGAGAAAACCTTGGCCGTTGGGCACACCTATAGGACCAATGAAGAAGGCATTAGGCAACTGAAGGTCATGCTTACCCCACTAGGTATTGAGGTGATAGTTACTGATTTGCCTCACTACAAAGGAACCCAGGATGTGTTTCATCTAATGTCTATTTTGAGCCCAGTTGATGCGGATTTGGCCGTAGTTTATTCCCCGTTGATGCCTATTCGATTTAGAAACATTTTATTGGAGATGGGCTTTGAATTGGTTGAGGTATCTGAAGATGAATTTGATAGTATGGGATGTAATGTTTTGGCAATAGGGCCAAGAAAATGCGTAATGGTTGAGGGCAATTCTAAAACCCAGGCTGCCCTTGAAAGAGCAGGTTGCCAAGTTTTTACGTATCAAGGGCAAGAAATCAGCGCTAAAGGAGGGGGTGGCCCTACCTGTTTAACACGACCATTGAAAAGAATAAAATAGAACTACATTTTCAGGTAAAACTCCTTTGTAAGTTCTATATACTCCTGGGTGTATTGATGCCTATCAATTTCAAGGGACAAATCATCTTTTATGATCATATCTTCAGTGAAGGATATTTGCAACAAACTCCTTTTTATTTCTGCGGAAGGATTGCCTTTTACCCTTGTTATTTTATTGACGAAAAGACCAGAACTTTCTGCCAAAGCGACAAATGACTCTTCCTCTTTATACGGAATGATGGTTGTGAATATCCCCGTCTGGGAAAGGAGTTTAGAAACTCCTTCGATGAGTTCATCAAATGGCAATGATTTATTCTGTCGGGCCATATCCCTAGAATCGTTTCCGCTTGAAACTTCTTCAGTATAAAAAGGAGGATTCGAGATTATGAGGTCATATTGATCCTCAATTTCATCAATAAACTCATCAAGACCGGCATGGTAACAAAAAAGTCGATCTCCCCAAGGGGAGTCTTCAAAATTAGAAACACATTGTTCGTATGCATTTTCATCAATTTCAAGGGCGTCTATGGTTTCGGCAACACTTCGCTGGGCCAACATCAAGGCAATTAATCCGGTACCGGAACCAATGTCCAAAATTGAATTGGGACCGGAAACCAAAGAAGTCCATGCGCCAAGAAGCACCCCGTCTGTGCCGATTTTCATGGCACAACGGTCTTGATGAATGGCAAATTGTTTAAATTTGAAGGATTTTGACATAAATCTATTTATAAAATAAAAAATAAGTCCGTTTTTATAGACTTGTCATTCCTGCGAAGGCAGGAATCCATTTTAATCAAACCATTCAGAGGCTAAATCATTCCATTAAGGATTGTCCACTTCAATGAGATTGATTTTCCATTGGCGTTTCCACTTCTTCATTCGCTTTTCTCTTGTGATTGCATCTTGCACAAACTCATAGTTCTCTACGAAAACTAATTTATCCAAACCATATCTATTGGTAAAACCATCTATTAACTTGTTTTTGTGTTCATATATTCTTCGTTCCAAATTATTGGTCATTCCAATATAGAGTGTTCCATTCTTTTTATTTGTTAGGATGTAAACATAATATTGATGATTTATACTATACATTTTTTATAGTGGATTCCTGCCTTCGCAGGAATGACAAAAATATCTTTTTTTATTAGGATCTGTTTATAGATGGATTGCTGCCTATAAGAGATTGATAAAAAATCGCTTTTAATCAAGTAGTCATTCTAAATGTTTACCTGTCTTCTATTGAATGACAAACATTCGATAATTGAAGCAATTTTCTGATGCTATTGTGGACTTTCGATATGCCCGGGCTCCCTGGTTTCTGAGCCTTCCAATTCCAGCAAAGAATCCCCTAATCTGAAACGCATAGCATTGGCCAGCAGTTTAATTTCTTCGACGATTTGAGGATGTTTCTGAGCCACATTCTTTGATTCGCTAACATCATTAACTACATCGTATAATTCTATATCCTGCAAATCGATCATTCTGTATTCGCCGGGTTGCCCGTCTTTGCCTGGTTCTTGACCGTCCATAGTGCGGTAACGATGCGGAAAATACAATTTCCATTTGCCATACCGAACGCCAAAAAGTTCATTCACACGATAGTAGAAGAAATAGGCTTTTTGAGGGCTTTCATTGCTTTCACCTGTAATTACAGTCCATACATTTTTGCCGTCTATTGTCAACTCAGGCAATTTGGATTCAGTGAGTTCAGCGA
>JABDKZ010000499.1 GCA_013001935.1 Maribacter sp. | reverse complement strand
TGTTCGATTATTTCTGAATAGATTCCTTCGGTGATGAATTCCCCACCGTTCGGCATTTGCATTACATATTTCCAATGCCCTCCAACTATAAAGTCATGTTCTAGGACCTTGGTCTCCATTCCTTTTGGTCCCCACCAGTGCGCTATATGCTCGGGTTGGGACCAGGCTTCCCAGACCAATTTAAGGGGGGCGTTAAAAGTTTTTTCTATGGTTAAAGTGCGATTGTTCAAGTCGTTCATGTTTTATCTGTTTTAGATTGCAGTTTATTTATGTATTGCTCAAAGGAATCTATTTTATCTTCCCAGAGGGGTTTATATTGTTCTATCCATAAAAATGCTGGAATTAAATTTTTAGGTTGTATTTGGCAATACCGCTCACGCCCTTTTTTATTTATTTCAATAATACCACATTCATTGAGAATACGAAGGTGCTTGGAAATAGCAGGCCTGCTGACATCAAAATTAGTGGCAACGGCATTCACTGTTAAGGCCTTTTCTGCCAAAAGTTTAATGATATCTCTGCGGACAGGGTCTGCAATGGCCTGAAAAACATCTCTTCGCATATGATAGGTAACTATTTGGTTACTAATATAAATGAAATCATTCGGTTACGCAAATTAAAATCACTGAATCTTCGGTTCTAGGCAGTAATAGGGAGGCTTAAGGGTAAAAGATCGCGATTGCCTTAAAATCCAAAACGTCCTATGCCATTGGTATAGGACGTTTTGAAGAATTAAGCTGCTGATCGGCGTAGTTACCTATGAATCGTTTGGGTTCTATCTGGCCCAACGGAAACTATCTTAATAGGTACTTCAAGTTCTTTTTCTAAGAAATCAATGTAATCAATTAAGGTAGCAGGGAGTTCTTCGACCTTGGTCATTTTGGTCAAATCTTCTGACCAGCCTTTCATTTCAGTATAAATTGGAGTGACGTTTTCTGATTCTATATTATATGGAAGGTGTGAAATGGTCTCCCCTTTATATTTATAAGCAGTACAGACCTTCAATTTTTTGAAACCACTGAGAACATCACCCTTCATCATCATGAGTTCGGTTACACCATTGACATTGACAGCATATTTAAGGGCTACCAAATCTAACCATCCACAGCGTCTGGGTCTACCCGTGGTAGCACCAAATTCATTGCCAACCCGACCCATGGTCTCCCCATCCTTATCGAATAGTTCGGTAGGGAAGGGCCCACTGCCAACGCGCGTGGTATACGCTTTGAATATTCCCTTGACATCGCCTATTTTATTCGGCGCTACCCCTAGGCCTGTGCAGGCACCAGCGGCTGTAGTGTTGCTTGAAGTAACGAAAGGGTACGTGCCAAAATCAATATCTAATAATGACCCTTGTGCACCTTCCGCCAATATTTTTTTTCCCGACTTTTGAGCTTGATATAAATATTCCTCACTGTCTATAAATGTCAAGGTCTTCAGTAATTTAATGGAGTTGAAAAACTCTGACTCTAGTTCTTTTAGGTCATATTGAATATCAACATTATAAAAACCGATCATCGCTTCGTGCTTATTGGCCAGGGCGCGGTATTTTTCTTTCCAATTCGAAAGTTCAAGATCACCGATACGCATTCCGTTTCTACCGGTCTTGTCCATATAGGTAGGACCAATGCCTTTTAATGTAGAACCGATTTTTGCTTTACCTTTTGAAGTTTCAGAGGCCGCATCCAATAACCTATGTGTAGGCAAAATTAAATGTGCTTTTCGTGAAATTAAAAGTTTTGATTTTATATCAATATTGAAGGCATCTAGAGCATCTAACTCTTTTTTAAAGATTACGGGGTCTATGACCACGCCATTGCCAACAATGTTCATTGCATTTTTATGAAAAATACCTGAGGGTATCGTATGTAAAACATGTTTAATACCATCAAATTCCAAGGTATGTCCTGCGTTAGGCCCTCCTTGAAAACGTGCTATGATATCATAATCTTTTGTGAGTACGTCAACGATTTTACCTTTTCCCTCGTCTCCCCACTGAAGTCCCAACAATAAATCTACTGCCATTAATAAGTTTGGTTAGTTAGTTGTTTGTATTTATTCTTTGTTTTTAGTACCGTAAAAATATAATGAATGGGTATTGATCTTTATATCAAAAACCTCTTCTATGGTCTTTTTGATTGATTGTATTCGAGGGTCGCAGAATTCCATGACCTCGCCTGTATCGGTTAGGATTACATGATCATGCTGACGATCAAAGTATGATTTCTCGTACTGTGCCTGGTTTTTTCCGAATTGGTGTTTGCGTACTAATTTGCTGTCCAATAACAGTTCTATGGTGTTGTAAAGTGTGGCGCGACTTACCCTATAATTCTTGTTTTTCATATTAATATAAAGCGATTCTATATCAAAATGATCATCACTTTCATAAATCTCCTGTAATATGGCGTAACGTTCGGGTGTTTTCCTGTGCCCTTTTTCTTCTAGAAAGGTAGTAAAGACGTTTTTAACAATTTCCTGGTTCTTGTTAGGAGCCATAACAAATTTCACTGCATTAATATACAAATGTACAGCTAAAATTTCATAAAAATAGGTTCAGATCCTAAACTCTCGTCACTTTATCGATTCCGTTAATTTGCTTCAGGTTTTCAATCAATTTCTTGAGTATAACATTGTTTTTTACAACAACTGTTATCTTCCCTTTGAACGTACCACCATCCGAACTGAAATCCAAGTTTCGTATGTTAACATTCATGTAGGTTGATATGACTTCTGTAACTGCACTTATTAATCCCAAATTATCGATTCCCGTAAGTAGGATTTCCGATTTAAACTCTTGTTGTGAGGAATCAACCCATTTGGCACTAATGATCCTATAGGCATAATTGGATTGAAGTGAGATGGCATTAGG
>JABDKZ010000451.1 GCA_013001935.1 Maribacter sp. | reverse complement strand
GTCCTATACTCCCAGATATTATCCAATTGCTCCTGTTCGGCCCCATAACGTTCTGCAGCACGAATGGCATGGGCCTGGCAATAACGACACCCGGTTGAATTACTGCTCACCCACGCTATCATACGTTTCAAGGCTGAGGTTACCCTGCCCTCATTTGCCATTACCGCTTTGTTGAGATTGATAAAGGCTTTTGATATAGCGGGCCTATGTTGCATTGTCAATACGGAATTAGGACAAAAACCAAGGGTTTCATTAAAGAACTCGGCCAACTTTTTGGTCTCGGTATCATGTTCGGGGTTCAAGGGTTGTACTAGCGGCATAATTTTGTTTTTATATCGTATTTTTATCATTCACAAGTAACGAAAAATTATGGGCAGTACAAATCATATAACAACCAAATGGTTGGGTAACATGACCTTTGAAAGCAATAATCCTTCCGGACATAATTTAACTATCGATATTGCCAAAGAAGATGGGGGGGATGGAAACGGCTTTCGGCCAAAAGCGCTAATGCTTTCTTCCTTGGCAGGATGTTCGGGATTGGATGTGGCTTCCCTCATTAAAAAAATGAAACTGGAGGTCGAAGACTTCACCATTGAAACCATAGCCAACCTAACCGATGAACACCCTAAATTTTACGATAGTGTCAAAATTGAATACCATTTCCATGGGAATAATCTTAATGAAAAAAAATTGCAACGTGCTGTAGATCTCTCTATTGAGAAGTATTGTGGTGTAATGGAAATGTTTCGACAATTTGCCAAATTGGAAATCAAAACGATTTTTCATCATTCCTAAAGAAAGGTTGTAACGACGTCAGTTCGAGTGATTTCGATTACTATCGAAATCGTATCGAGAACCCAAAATTGCAAACATGAAGTTATCTTACGTCTATATTTTAGAATGTTCTGACAGTACCTATTATACGGGTGTCACATCAAACTTGGAACGAAGGATTATTGAACATCAAAAAGGAATACATCAAGATAGTTATACGTATAGCAGAAGACCAATTACCTTAGTTTACTTTTGCGAATTCACCGATATTAATATTGCAATTGAAAAGGAAAAACAAATCAAAAAATGGTCACAAGTCAAAAAGGAGGCACTGGTTAAAGGTGATTATATGGCTTTGCCTAATTTAGCTAAAAAAAATTTCAATAAATAAGTTGTTCTCGATACATTCCGAACTCTGTTCGGAACACTCGAACTGACGTTATCGAATCATACGTACGAAAAAACCTGAATTTAAATATGCGCTGGACCCTAAAACCAAAACCTGAGCCCGAACTAATAGAACAACTTTCCAGTGCACTCAAAGTTGATGGTTTGGTGGCTCAACTTTTGATTCAGCGCGGGATTACAAATTATACCGAAGCCAAAAAATTCTTCCGACCAGAATTATCAGATCTGCATGACCCTTTTTTAATGAAGGATATGGATTTGGCCGTTGCCCGAATTGAAAAGGCAATTACCGACAACGAGAATATTTTGGTTTATGGCGATTATGATGTGGATGGAACCTCTTCTGTAGCCTTAGTATCATCTTACCTACTACAGCATTACCCGAACGTTGCTACCTACATTCCAGACCGATATGATGAAGGGTACGGGGTGTCATACAAGGGCATAGATTTTGCCGAGGATAATGGTTTTTCACTGATTATCGCCTTGGATTGTGGTGTGAAGGCCATCGACAAAGTAGCCTATGCCAAGGAGAAGGGTATCGCTTTCATTATTTGCGACCATCATAGGCCAGGAGAACAATTACCCGACGCTATTGCCATTCTTGATCCTAAACGGGATGATTGTTCCTATCCGTACGATGAACTTTGCGGCTGCGGTGTAGGATTTAAATTGATACAGGCTTTAGCGGTAAATAATGGGGAAACCATTGACGATTTAATTCCATTTTTAGACTTAGTGGCCACGGCTATTGGTGCAGATATTGTCCCGATTACGGGCGAGAACCGGGTCTTGGCATATTTTGGATTAAAGGTCATAAATTCTGAACCCAGAATCGGGTTTAAGGCCATCATCAATCAAATAAAAAAAAAGAAACTTACCATTACGGATGTGGTATTTATCATTGCGCCACGTATAAATGCGGCAGGGCGCATGAAGCATGGGCAACATGCGGTTAATTTGCTTATCGAAACCAATTTAGACCAGGCGGAAATTATTGCCAAGGAAATAGAACAGTTTAATTTGGATAGAAGAAATTTAGATCAGGAAATAACAACTGAAGCCTTGGCTCAGATAACCGAAAACAAGGAGGAAAAACGATTCACCACTGTCGTTTATAAGGATACATGGCATAAAGGGGTAATCGGTATTGTGGCATCGCGATTAACGGAAACCTATTACAGACCCACCTTGGTTTTCACTAAAAGTGGCGATAAATTAGCCGCCTCTGCCCGTTCTGTTAGAGGTTTCGATGTCTATAATGCATTACAAGCCTGTTCAGCACATATAGAACAGTTTGGAGGCCATAAATACGCGGCAGGACTTACCTTGCGAGAAGATCAATATGATGGGTTTAAGAATCAATTTGAAAAGGTGGTCTCCACTACCATTGACCCTCAATTATTACTACCTGAAATCAAGATCGATGGAATGATCGGGCTTCAGCAGATAAACGCAAAATTACTACGGATTCTCAAACAGTTTGCACCTTTTGGTCCCGGAAACATGACCCCTGTTTTTATGGCAGAAAAATTAAGGAATACCGGTTATGCCAAGGGAGTTGGTGAGGATGAAAAACATTTGAAATGCAGCGTTTCACAGGGTAATGCCGTGTCCTCGAGCGCAGCAGGGAGGTCTTTTGATGCAATAGGCTTCAATTTAGGAAATAAGTTGCCCAATGTAAAAAACGGGGACCCGTTCAGCGCTGTTTTTTCGATAGAGGAAAATGAATGGAATGGAAATGTGAGCTTGCAATTAAAACTAAAGGATATTAAGTAAGCGAATAGCTATGAAAATTGAACATTTAGCGATTTGGGTCA